>CACZBB010000133.1 GCA_902779245.1 uncultured Lachnospiraceae bacterium
CCGGAAGGATCAAAAGCCCGTATCTTGCTTTTCCAACCTTCCCGACAGTGTATCCCGACATGCCCCGGAAGGATCAAAAGCCCCTATCTTGCTTTTCCATCCTTCCCGACAGTCTATCCTGACATGCCCCGAAGGATCAAAAGCCCGTATCTTGCTTTTCCATCCTTCCCGACAGTCTATCCTGACATGCCCCGGAAGGATCAAAAGCCCGTATCTTGCTCTCCCATCCTTCCACACAGCGACTCTCCCCAAAAATCTCTCGCCGGCCGGGACCATATGCGGGCAGATAAGTTTTTCGAGCGACTTGGAGCCCGAAGGGCGACGGAGCGAGAAAAACTTGCATCTGCCCGCTCCATATGTCCCGACCCCATCCCCCCGTCCATACTTTCCCGTAAAAATCAAAAGCCCATATCTTGCTTTTTCACCCCTCCGCACATTTCCGCCCCATAAAAAACTTCCGCGGCCGGGAGCAAGTGCGGGCAGATAAGTTTTTCAAGCGACTTGGAGCCCGAAGGGCGACGGAGCGAGAAAAACTTGCATCTGCCCGCTCCATATGTCCCGACCCATCCTTCCCGACCCCATCCTTCCCTTACCCTCTATATCGATTCTTAAGCTTATTCTGCAGCCGATACAATTCATTCATTGCCTCGATCGGCGTCATCGCCGTGATCTCCATCTCGACGATGTCCTTCAGGATATCCTCATCCCGCGCCGTGTCAAAGAAGGTCATCTGCGAAAGATCCACCTCATCCGGCGCCGGCTTCTCCTTCTTCGCCGACGGGCCGGTCAGCGTCTCGATGGCGGAGGTGATATCCGCCTTCGACAGCTCCGCCGAAAGCTTCTCCGCCCGCGCGAGCACGGCCTCCGGCACGCCGGCCAGCCGCGCGACCTGCACTCCGTAGCTCTTGTCCGCGCCGCCGCGGATGATCTTGCGGAGAAAGACGATCCCGTCCTCCTTTTCCTTCACCGCGATGCAATAATTATTAATCCCCTCCAGCTTCCCCTCCAGCTCGGTAAGCTCATGATAATGGGTCGCAAAAAGCGTCCGCGAGCCGAGGATCCGCTTATTTGCAATATACTCGATCACCGCCCAGGCAATCGACAGCCCGTCAAAGGTCGAGGTCCCGCGCCCGATCTCGTCCAGGATCAGCAGACTCTTCGAGGTCGCGCTCCGAAGAATATTGGCCACTTCCGTCATCTCCACCATAAAGGTGCTCTGCCCGGAGGCCAGGTCGTCGGAAGCCCCCACCCGCGTGAAAATCCGGTCCACGAGCCCGATGCTCGCGCTCTTTGCCGGCACGAAGCTGCCGATCTGCGCCATCAGAACGATCAGCGCGGTCTGCCGCATATACGTCGACTTCCCGGCCATATTCGGCCCGGTAATGACCGCGATGCGCTTCTTCTTCGTGTTCAGACTCGTATCGTTGGGCACGAAAAGATCGTTCCCCAGCATCCTCTCGACGACCGGGTGCCGCCCGTCCCGGATCTCGATGACCCCGTCCGTCGTAATCTGCGGCCGGACATAATTGTAGCGTCTCGCGGCGTCCGCCAGCGAGCAGAGCGCGTCGATCTCCGCCACGACCTTCGCGGCCTCCTGAAGACGCGTGATCTGGTTCCGGAGATCCTCCCGGATCCCGCAGAAAATATCATATTCCAGGCCCTGCAGCTTGTCCTCCGCGCCGAGGATCTTATCCTCCAGCTCCTTTAACTCCGGCGTCGTATAGCGCTCGCCATTGGTCAGCGTCTGCTTGCGGATATAGGTGTCCGGAACCGCGTTCATGAAGGACTTCGAGACCTCGATACAGTAGCCGAACACGCGGTTGTACTTCACCTTCAGCGTGTGGATGCCGGTCTTCTCCCGCTCCCTCGCCTCGAGCTCGGCAAGCCAGGCCTTCCCCTCCGTCCGGGCGCGGCGGAACTCGTCCACGTCCGCGTCATACCCGTCCCGAAGGATCCCTCCCTCCTTCATCGCCAGCGGCGGATCATCCACGATCGCCGCAAAAAGGACATTTGCAAGATCCTCTAGGGCATCGAAGCTGTTGTAAAATTCGACAAATGCCTCCGCCGGCAGCTCATCGAGAAGATTTTTAATATGCGGCAGCATTTGCATGGAGTTCCGGAGGGCGATGAGGTCCCGGGGATTGGCCGTCCGGAAGCTCACCCGCGCGGCCAGGCGCTCAAGGTCGTAGACCGGCGCGAGGTATTCCCGCAGCTCCTCCAGCGTGATCTGGTGGGAAAGCAGCGTCTCAATCGCATTAAGCCGCCGCTCGATCCGCTCCTTGTCCAACAGGGGATGCTCGATGAACGAGCGAAGCTTCCGCGCGCCCATCGCGGTCTTCGTGCGGTCGAGCACCCAGAACAGCGAGCCCTTTTTTTCTTTCTCGCGGAGCGTCTCGATCAGCTCAAGGTTCCGGACCGTCGCGCCGTCAAGAAGCATGTAGCTGCCGCTCCGATAAGGCCGGATGACCGTGATGTGCGCCAGATCGGTCTTCTGCGTCTCAAAAAGGTACGAGAGGAGCGCGCCGGCCGCGTTGACGGCCAGGCTGAACCCGGAAAGGCCCAGTCCCTCCAGCGTCGCCACATGAAAATGGTCAAGCAGAAGCTTTTGGCAGTAGGCATCGCCGATCGTGCGGTCGTCCACGGTCTCGATGAGGATGCCGCGCTTTTCGCGGAGCTCCTCCACGTCAAGGCCGCAGCAAAGAAACGCTTCGTTGGCGAGGATCTCCGCCGGATGGAATTTCGTGATCTCATCGCGGAGCGCCGAGCTGCTTTCCAGCTCGGTGACAAGAAATTCCCCCGTCGCCACATCGCAGGCCGCGAGACCAAAGCGGTCCGACGTGCACACGATGGAAAGCAGATAATTGTTGGCGGACTCATCCCCGGGGCGGATCTCCATATTCGTGCCCGGGGTGACGACCCGCGTAACCTCCCGCTTAACGAGCCCTTTCGCGAGCTTTGGATCCTCCACCTGGTCGCAGATCGCGACCTTCTCGCCCTTCTCGATGAGGCGGCTTATGTAGGTATCCACGGCATGGTGCGGGACGCCGCACATCGGCGCCCGCTCCGGAAGCCCGCATTCCTTGCCGGTGAGGGTCAGCTCCAGAAGCTTTGAGACGCGCAGCGCGTCCTCAAAGAACATCTCATAGAAATCCCCTACCCGGTACATGAGAACACAGTCCGGATACTCCTCCTTGACCTTCTTATATTCCTGCATCATCGGCGAAAGAGCCATGTACGATGTTTCCTTTCTGCAAACAGGTGATATTCGTGTGTCAGATACCCCGTCTCACGGACCGCTCCGCGCCGGGAGGTTCCCGCGCCTGCTTCAGTTTCGCGAAAGTCCTTCAGACCCTTTCCCCGAAGTAGTAGAAGCCCCGGGGGTCGGACAGCCGTACCTTCACGATCTTCCCGATCTCCTCCTTCGTCCCCGGAAAATGCACGACGAGGTTGTGCGGGGTTCTTCCGGTGATATAGCCGGGCTGCCGGTTTTCCTCCTCGGCGAGAACCTCGGCGACCTGCCCGGCAAACCGTCCGCACATCCGCTCCGCGCCCTCCTTCACGGCCGCAAGCAGCCGGTCAAACCGCTCGTGCGCGACCTCGTCCGGCACCTGGTCCGGGTAGGAAGCCGCCGGTGTGCCGGTCCGCTTCGAATAGATAAACGTGAACGCGCTGTCAAAGCCCACCTCCCGCACCAGCGAGAGCGTAGCCTCGAAATCCTCCTCCGTCTCCCCCGGAAAGCCGACGATGATGTCGGTGGTGAGGGAAATATCCGGCACGGCCGCGCGGAGCTTCTCCACCAGACCCAGATAATGCGCCCGGTCATAGTGCCGGTTCATTTGCTTAAGAAGCCGGTCGCTCCCGGACTGCACCGGAAGATGCAGATGCGGGCAGAGCTTTTTTTCCTCCGCCATCGCCCGGACCAGGTCGTCCGAGAGATCCTTCGGGTGCGAGGTCATGAAGCGTACCCGCTCGATGCCCTCCACACGGCAGATCCGGCGCAGGAGTCCGGCAAAGGTGGCCGGCTCGGCGAGTTTTTTCCCATAGGAATTGACGTTCTGCCCGAGCAGCATGATCTCCTTCACGCCGTCCGCAGCCAGATGGCGGACCTCCGCGAGGATATCCTCCGGCTCGCGGCTGATCTCGCGGCCGCGGACATAGGGAACAATGCAGTAGGTGCAGAAATTATCGCACCCGTACATGATGTTCACGCCGGATTTGAAGCCGTGCTTCCGCTCCACCGGCAGGGACTCCGGCAGGACCGTCGTCTTTTCCTCAATCTCGAAGACCCGCTTTTTCTCCGTGAGGGCGCGGTACAAAAGCTCCGGAAACGCGTAGAGGTTGTGGGTTCCGAACACAAGGTTCACGAAGGGATAGCTCTTTTTGATCTTCTCCACCGCGTGAGGCTCCTGCATGAGGCAGCCGCAGAGCCCGACGATCCGGCCCGGGTGGCTTTTCCGGTTCCCGCCAAGACGCCCCAGCCGCCCGTAGACATGCTGGTCCGCGTTATCCCGGACGGTACAGGTATTGTAAAGGACAAGATCCGCCTCATTTTCCTCCCGCGCGTCGGCAAATCCCGCCTCCCGCAGGATTCCGCGAAGCTTTTCGGAGTCCCGCGCGTTCATCTGGCAGCCGAAGGTCTCAATATAGGATCTCGGCGCATGACCAAGGCGCTCGGCGTACGCCGCCGCCGCGCCCCTCGCCTTCTCAAGAAATTCCATTTGCCGGGCTGTTTTCTCGGTCGCTTCCATCTTTCTCTCCTGATCTTTTCGGGATATCCGCAGAATACCAAACGTTACAAGTCACTCCGTGCCAAACACTCGCCCTAAAGGACTAGCTGCGCGTCGCTGTTTGGCACGGGTCCGTGACATAAATCAGCCTGTGTATGAACCCATCATAAAAGTCTCTCGCGCGGCCGCGATCCGGCCGGTCATCTTCGCGCAAAAGTAAAACAAGGCGCTGCCGGGTCTGCCGGCAGTGCCATTGTCATAAACCGATTCCAGCGCCTCGGGCGGCCTTTTGGGCAAACCCGTTACATCCGCTCCAGATAATCCATCAGATAAAACTCTTCCTTGGGGTTGGCCCGGAAGATGGTTCCGAGATCCTCCCCATCCACCAGCCGGTGGAGGATGCGGAAGTCCTCGCTGCTCGCGATGATCATGTCCGCGCCCGCGGACGTCGCGATGTCGGCGGCGATCAGCTTCGTCGTCATGCCGCCGGTTCCGAAGCGGCTGCCCGTGGTACCCTTCGCCATATGGAGAAGCTCCTCGTTCAGCGCGTCCACCTCGTGAATAAACGCCGCGTCCTGATTTTCCCGGGGATCGTCCGTGTACAGCCCGTCGATGTCCGACAGGAGCAGGAGAAGATCCGCCCGGATGAGCGCCACGACCACGGCCGAGAGCCGGTCGTTGTCGCCAAATTCGATATCGTAGGTCGAAACCGTGTCGTTTTCATTGACGATGGGAACCACGCCGAGCGCCAAAAGCTCCTCGAAGGTGTTTCGCGCGTGAACCCGGCTTTCCGGGTCGGTCACGGTCTTCTTATCCATCAGGACCTGCGCCGTGTTCATCCCGTACTCCGAAAACAGCTTCTGGTAGATGGACATCAGCCGCACCTGCCCGATCGCCGCGCAGGCCTGCTTTTCCTGCAGCGTCCGGCAGCTCGCGATCCCCATGGCCGCGCGCCCAACGGCGATTGCGCCGGAGGAAACGAGGATGACCTGCTTCCCGCTCCCCATGAGGTCGCCGACTTCGCGCACCAGAATCTCCAGCTTCGTAAGATTCAGCCTTCCGGTCTCCGCGTGTACCAGCGACGAGGAACCCAGCTTAATCACGATACGCTGGCGGTTTTTTAACTGCGCTCTTAATTCTGAATGCTGAGTATCCATAGAAATCATTTTCGTTACAAGTCACTCCCGTGCCAAACACTCGCCCTAAAGGACTAGCTGCGCGTCGCTGTTTGGCACGGGTCCGTGACATAAATCAGCCTGTGTAT
>CACZBB010000134.1 GCA_902779245.1 uncultured Lachnospiraceae bacterium
CTTTCTCGGTGCGATGCTCTCGATGACCTTTGTGCTGGCCGTCTCCGCAAAGACCCGGCAAATGTCCGTTCTGATCATCGCCGGCGTGATGATCGGGTATATCTGCTCCGCGATCACGGATTTTGTGATCACCTTTGCCGATGACGCAAATATTATTAATCTCCACCACTGGTCCCTGGGCAGCTTTTCCGGCATGACCTGGGCAAATGTCGGCGTGATGGCCGCCGTGGTGCTTCCGGCGCTTCTGCTGACCTTCTTGCTTTCCAAGCCGATCGGCGCGTACCAGCTGGGCGAGGTCTACGCGCGGAACATGGGCGTTGATATCCGCGCTTTCCGCGTTCTCCTGATCCTGCTCTCCAGCATCCTCTCCGCCTGCGTCACCGCATTTGCCGGGCCGATCTCCTTCGTGGGCGTGGCCGTGCCGCACCTTGCGCGGGGGATCTTTCAGACGGAGAAACCGCTGGTGATGATCCCGGCCTGCTTTCTGGGCGGCGCGGTTTTCTGCCTGCTCAGCGACCTCATCGCCAGATGCGCCTTCTCGCCCACCGAGCTCAGCATCAGCTCCGTGACCGCCATTTTCGGCGCTCCCGTCGTGATCCTGGTCATGCTGCGAAGACAGAAAGCAAATGTGTGAGGTGCGCATGGAGTATTATCTTTCGACAGAACAAATGAGCGTCGGCTACGGCGGCGTCCCCGTCCTTGAGCATGTTGAGATCGGGGTCCGGCCCGGGGAGATCCTGACGCTGATCGGCCCCAACGGCTCCGGCAAATCCACGATCTTAAAGAGCATGATCGGGCAGCTTCGGCTGCTTGCGGGAACCGTCGTGATCGACGGCCGCCCGCTTTCCGGGATGCGCGAGCAGGAGCTTTCGCAAAAGCTCTCCATCGTGATGACCGAGCGGCTGCGGGCGGAGCTTATGACCTGTTGGGATGTGGCGGCCACCGGGCGCTACCCGTATACCGGAAGGCTCGGGCTGCTCTCCGCCGAGGACCGGCGGAAGGTCGACGAGGCGATCCGCATGGTTCACGCGGAGGATTATGCCGAAAGCGCCTTCAGTCAGATCAGCGACGGCCAGCGGCAGCGCCTGCTGCTTGCGCGGGCGATCTGTCAGGAGCCGGAGGTCGTGGTCCTTGACGAGCCGACCTCCTTTCTCGATATCCGCCATAAGCTGGAGGTGCTGGAGATCCTGAAGACGATGGCGCGGGAAAAGCGGATGGCCGTGATTATGTCCCTGCATGAGCTTGATCTGGCGCAGAAAATCTCCGACCGGGTCGTCTGTATCGCTCACCGCCGGGTGGACCGCGTCGGAACGCCGGAGGAGATCTTTCGGGACGATTATATTATGAAGCTTTACGGCATCGAGAAGGGAAGCTACAACGCGCTCTTTGGGTGCGTGGAGATGGCTCCCGCCGCCGGGGAGCCTTCGGTGTTCGTGATCGCGGGCGGCGGGAGCGGCATCGGCCTCTACCGGCAGCTCCAGCAGAAAAACATCGCCTTCGCGGCCGGGATCCTGCAGGAGAATGATCTGGATTATCCGGTGGCCAGGGCGCTGGCCGCGCGGCTCATTTCCGTGCCGCCCTACGCCCTGCCGGACATTTCGGTCCTTGAAGAGGCAAAAAAAATCATGAAACAATGCGGCGCGGTCATTTGCCGGACAAAGGTTTTCGGAGAAGGGAACCGGGCGAATCAGGAGCTGCTCGCCTTCGCCCGGGAGCAGGGGCTCTGCAAAGCCCCCGGCGCGGTTCCGCGTTGAGCGCCTGCTCCGTTCCTTTCAGCGTATGCCGTGCAAAACGAGCGGATTTCGAATGTTCTGCATGTATGGGCGATTTCAAACGATGTCTGGTATGCTATGTATATGATTTATTCAACACTTGCGGCGATTTTTCTGGGATTTCTGATCGACTGCGTTCTGGGCGACCCGGTCTGGATCCTGCCGCATCCGGTCGTCCTGATCGGCCGGTTAATCTTTGCCTCGGAGAAGGCCCTTCGGAAGCGCTTCCCGAAAACGCCGCGCGGCGAGCTGGCCGCCGGCGCCCTGATGGCGGTCTTCGTGCCGGCTGTCAGCGCCCTTATCTCATTTTGCGTTCTCTGGCTCTGTTTTCTGATTCACCGGATCCTGTACCTTGCGGTCTGCACGTTTATGTGCTGGCAGATCTTCGCCGCCCGGTGTCTTCAGACGGAAGCCATGAAAGTCGTCCGCGCCCTTTCGCGGGACGGGCTGCCCGCCGCGCGGGCGCAGGTCGGGATGCTGGTGGGGCGCGACACCGACCGGCTTACGGAGGAGCAGGTGCTCCGGGCCGCCGTGGAGACCGTGGCCGAGAATACCTCCGACGGCGTGATCGCCCCACTTTTCTGGATGATGCTGGGCGGGCCGGTCGGCGGCTTCTTTTACAAGGCCGTGAACACGATGGACTCGATGGTTGGCTATAAAAATGAGCGGTATCTCTATTTTGGCCGCTGGGCGGCGAGGCTCGACGATGTCGTGAATTTCATCCCCGCGCGGCTGTCTGCCGTCGGCATGATCCTCGCGGCGGCATTTCTTCGGTTTGACGCCGGACAGGCGGCGCGTATCTGGAAACGGGACCGCAGAAAGCACGCGAGCCCGAATTCCGCGCAGACGGAAGCGGCCTGCGCCGGGGCGCTCCGCATACAGCTCGGCGGGCCCGCCAGCTATTTCGGAAAGCTCCGCGACAAGCCCTTCCTCGGCGATCCGGATCGCCCGATTGAGCGTGAGGATGTCCGAAGAAGCTGCCGGCTGATGTACGCGGCCGCCGTCCTGTGGCTCGTCATTTTCGAAGTTCTGTGGATCCTCGCGCTTTCGGTTTTGGGCTGTATTTTTTAAAGGCATTGTTCTAACTTTTTGCATCCTTGCAAAGCATATATGGCGTTTTCGTGCCCTTGCCCTGTATTTCATGGGAGCTACATGACTTATCCGGTTTTGAAAGTTCGGATAGGAAGGCCGTTTGGGGGCTGTTTTATCCGATTTCGGCAAAAGCTACAACATCTGGCCTGAATCCGGAGGGGGCTGCGCATGATCATCCGAAATCCTTATCCACACGGCGGGGACATTTACTCGCACCGGGTCATTCTGGATTTTTCCGTCAACGTGAATCCTCTCGGAACGCCGCCCCGGATCTTAGCTGCCGTCGCAGCGGCCGTGAAGGATCTCTCCGCCTACCCCGACCCCCGCTGCCGCATGCTGCGGGCGAGGCTCGCCGAGTCGCTGCGGGTAAGCCCGGACAACCTTGTCCTGGGAAATGGCGCTGCCGAGCTGATCGGTCAGTTTATTGCCGCCCTGCGGCCGAAAAAAACGCTGCTCCCGGCGCCTTCCTTCGCCGACTATGAGCACGCCCTCAGCGCCGAGGGCTGCCCGGCCGATTTTTATCCCCTGCGGCGCGAGGACGGTTTTCTACTCACCGACCGCATTCTGGATGAAATCAAGCCGGGCACGGAGCTTCTCCTTATCTGCAGCCCGAACAATCCCACCGGGCGGCTCATCCCCCGCCCCCTGCTCCTCCGTATTCTGGAGCGTTGCCGGAGGACCGGAACCTGGCTTTTTCTGGACGAGTGCTTCGGGGAGCTCACCGATGAGGGCACGCCCTCCCTTGCGGACGCGCTTCTGCCCGGCGACCGGGTCTTCCTGCTCCGGGCCTTTACCAAAACCTACGCGATCCCCGGGATCCGCCTGGGCTACGGCATCTGCCCGAACGCGGACATGCTTGACCGGATCTGCCGCCGCTCCCAGTTCTGGAATGTCTCGACCCCGGCGCAGGCGGCGGGGCTCGCGGCTCTGGACTGCGCCGACTGGGTACTTGCGGCAAGGAAGCTGATCAGAGAGGAGAAAAAATATCTTACGGAAAGTCTCCAGGCTCTCGGAATCACCGTATTCCCAAGTGACGCGAATTTTCTTCTTCTCTCCGGCGTTCCGGGGCTCTATGACCGGCTTCTTGCGCGAGGCATCCTCATCCGAAGCTGCGAAAACTACCGGGGGCTTTCGTCCGGCGACTGCCGGATCGCCGTACGGACCCATCCGGAAAATGAAGCTCTTATAAATTACCTTCAAATGGACACTCTGGGCTTATGACGGCGAGCCGAAACACAGAAAAAATCCGGTTTCCTGGTATCCAGATATAAGTGATGAGGTCTCTCCATGCATACTTCCGGCATTGAAGCCTATTACACACTGAAAAACGGAAAAAGGCTGCAGATGGGCTATACGACCGGCACCTGCGCGGCGGCCGCCGCCAAAGCCGCGGCGATCCTGCTCCTGACCCGCCGCGCGCCCGAAGCGGCTTTCTCGCAGCCCGCCGCATCGCCCGGTCAGACCGAACTGACCCGCCGCGCGCCCGAAACGGTCTCCATAATGACGCCGAAGGGAATCCTGCTAAACCTCGAAATTCTGGAGCCGGCACTTGACGGAGAAACAGCTTCCTGCGCGATCCGAAAATACAGCGGCGATGACCCGGACGTGACCGACGGCATCCTTATTTACGCAAGTGCGCGTCTTCGCGGGGAGCCCGGCGTCGTCGTTAACGGCGGGATCGGGATCGGCCGAGTCACAAAGCCCGGCCTGAAACAGCCCGTCGGCGCGGCAGCCATCAACCCCGTGCCCCTGGACATGATCCGCTGCGCCGCGCGGGAGGTGCTCGAGGAGTTCGGCGAGACCTCCGGGCTGGACATCCTGATTTACGCCCCCGAAGGCACTGAAATCGCTAAAAAGACCTTCAATCCCCGCCTGGGCATCGAGGGCGGCATTTCCATCCTCGGCACCAGCGGCATCGTGGAGCCGATGAGCGAGGCCGCCCTTCTCGAAAGCATCGAGCTGGAGCTTCGCCAGAAATACGCGCTCGGCTGCCGGCGACTCATCCTGACCCCCGGAAATATCGGCGCGGATTTTCTAAAGAGCCTCTGCCCTTCCGCGGAAAATGCCCTGGTAAAGTGTTCCAATTACATCGGGGACACGCTGGACATGGCCGCAAATGTGGGTTTTCCAGAGGTTTTGCTGGTCGGCCATATCGGGAAGCTCGTAAAGCTCTCCGGCGGGATCCTGAACACCCACTCCAGGGTGGCGGACGGGCGGGCCGAGCTGATGGCCGCCTGTGCCCTTCGGGCCGGCTGCTCCGGCGACACCGCCCGCGAAATCCTCGGGTGTCTCACGACCGACGAGATGCTCCGCGTACTAAAGGAGGAAAATTTGCTTGAAAACACCATGGAGGTTCTGGGCGAGCGGATCGACTTCTATCTGAAAAACCGCGCGGCCGGCCGGCTCACGGCAGCCGCCATCGTCTTCGCCGAGCCCTTCGGCATCCTCTGCGCCACCGGACCGGCTGCCGCCTGGCTGGAAGAATGGAAAGGATAAAAAATATGGTTCATTTTGTTGGCGCGGGGTGCGGGGCTGCGGACCTGATCACGCTGCGCGGAAAAAAACTGCTTGAAAATGCGGACGTGATCATTTACGCCGGCTCTCTGGTAAATCCCGAGCTGCTCCTTGATCGCAAGGAAGGCTGCGCCGTCTACAACAGCGCGGAAATGACGCTGGAGGAAGTCATCACCGTTATGGCCGGGGCGGAGAAAAGCTCGCTGGACACCGTGCGTCTGCACACCGGGGATCCCTGTCTCTACGGGGCGATCCGCGAGCAGATGGACCGGCTCGACGCGCTCGGCATTCCCTACGATTCCTGCCCCGGCGTCAGCGCCTTCTGCGGCGCGGCGGCCGCCCTGAACCTCGAATACACCCTGCCCGGCATTTCCCAGAGCGTGATTATCACCCGCATGGCCGGGCGCACGCCGGTTCCCGAACGGGAAAGCCTGCGCTCCTTCGCCGCGCATGGCTCCACCCTGGTGCTCTTTTTAAGCGCCGGGCTGCTGGAGGCCGCCGCGTCCGAGCTGATCGCCGGCGGCTGTGACGAAAGCACGCCCGCCGCCATCGTCTATAAAGCCTCCTGGCCGGACG
>CACZBB010000135.1 GCA_902779245.1 uncultured Lachnospiraceae bacterium
CGTTACAAGTCACTCCCGTGCCAAACACTCGCTGGTGCCATCGCCCGCAGGGCGATTTCATTGCAAAACGCCTTCGTTTCTGGTCACCGTGTGACCAGAAACAATCAGCCTTTGATGGAGGTCCTTTATGAAATACCTGCAAAAGCTCGGCAAATCTCTAATGCTCCCCGTCTCCTGTCTCCCCGTCTGCGGCCTGCTCATGGGGCTTGGTTACTTTCTCTGCCCCGCGGCGATGCAGGGCGGCGAGATGACCGGTCCTGCCGCCGGCATCGGTTTCTTCCTGATCAAAGCAGGCGGCGCGCTCATCGACAACATCGCGCTCCTCTTCGCCCTCGGTGTCGGCGTGGGCATGTCCGAGAAAAATGACGGAACGGGCGGGCTTGCGGCCCTCGCCTCCTGGCTCATGCTGACGAACCTGCTTTGCGAGGATACGGTCACCGCCCTCCTCCCGGCCGTCGCAAATGACGCCGACCGGCTTCTCGCATTTTCGAAGGTTGCCAACCCCTTCATCGGTATCCTCGCCGGCATCATCGGCTCGACCTGCTATAACCGTTTCAAGGACACCCGTCTCCCGGACTGGCTCTCCTTCTTCAGCGGCAAACGCTGCGTCGCCATCCTGGCGGGCCTTCTTTCCATCGCCGCCTCCTTCGTGCTCCTTTTCGTCTGGCCGCTCATTTTCTCCGGCCTGATCGCGCTCGGAAAAGGCATCGCTAATCTCGGCGCAATTGGCGCAGGCCTTTACGCCGCGCTCAACCGTCTTCTCATCCCGACGGGCCTGCACCACGCGCTCAACAATGTCTTCTGGTTTGACACGATCGGCCTCGGCGACCTCACGCATTTCTGGGCAGGGCATACAAGCGCGGACGTCCCCTGGTCGCTGGGCATGTACATGTCCGGCTTCTTCCCTTGCATGATGTTCGGCGTTCCCGGCGCGGCTCTCGCCATCGTCCGCTCCGCGAAGCCCGAAAAACGCAAAGCCGCCTTCGGCATCATGCTTTCCTGCGCCATTTGCTCCTTCGTCTGCGGGGTCACGGAGCCCTTTACGTTCTCCTTCGTCTTCCTCTCCCCGCTGCTCTACGTCATCTACGCCCTGCTCTACGGCCTCATCACCATCCTCACGGTGTACGTCGGCTTTCGCGCGGGCTTCTGCTTCTCCGGCGGAGTTACGGATCTCATTTTCTCCTCCAGCCTGCCCGCCGCCGCGAAAACATGGCTCATCCTGCCCCTCGGCGCACTCTCCTTCGCGCTCTTTTATGTCGTCTTCCGCGTTGCCATCACCCGGCTTGACCTGAAGACTCCCGGCCGCGAAGACGACGAGGAGGAAGCTGCCGGCAAGGATACGGCGCCCGATCTTCCAGCGGCAAAGACCTCCGAGGCTGTATCCGAAAAGCTCCGCCAGGCTGCTCCGGCCGCTTCGGCAGCAGTCTCTCCATCCTCCTCCGCGGATTCTGAGGCAAAGGCTTCCGCAGCTTCTTCCCCGGACAAATACGAAAAAACCGCCGCAGCCGTCCTAAAAGGTCTCGGCGGTGCGGAAAATCTCCTCTCCGTCGACTGCTGCGTCACCCGCCTCCGTCTCGAAGTAAAGGACGCAAACCTCGTAAACCAAAAAGCTCTCCGCGCCATGGGGATTCGCGGAGTCATCCGGACCGGTCAGCACTCCGTCCAGGTCGTCATCGGCACATCCGTTCAATTTGTCGCCGAAGCTCTCCAGCGACAGCTAACCGAATAGCTTACCGGCTGGTTGCCCCGGCTCCCCGGGGCGGCTTCATTCCCCAGGTTTCTGATCGATGATGCCTTTGGCCTCGGGATCATCCATTATGATTTTCCCGACGGACGGCACCGTGATCCTTCCGCTTCTGGGATTCTTTATGCTCTCGACCGCGGAGATAATTTCTGCCTCAACCTCTGATCTTTCAAATGCCAGATCACAGCCAATCATGCGGCAATGAATGAGCTTCAGCTCCTTGCAGTAGCACAAGGGCTGCGTACCGATGATCGTGCAGTTTTCGAACGTTACATTCTCAGAGTACCATGCCAGGTATTTGCCCTTCACGACACAGTCTTTCACAACGATATTTTTGGCATGCCAGAAAGCATCCTTGGTGTCAAAGTCACAGCCCGTAAAGATCGAATCCGTGATATACTGAAACGAGTATTTCCCTTTTTGCTTAACATGGTCAAATTTCAAATTCGCTGACCGCATCATGAAGTATTCGCTCTGGACGCGGCTGTCCCGCATTTCCAGGCCCCTGGTCGACCATCCGAATTCAGGGGAAATGATCTCACATCCGGAAATCGCAACATTTGTACATTCTCGCAGCGCTTTGATTCCGTACAGCTTTGTGTCAGAGATTTTTATATTTTCAGAATACCAAAGCGCGGCGCGGCAAAGCTCTGTCATCTCACTGTTCGAAATGGAGAGATTTCTGTCATGCCAGAAAGGGTATCTCAGATTAAAATAACACGCCTGCACAAGGATATCGCGGCTTTCCTTGAGCGCGCTTTCACCATCGGCCGGCCCGTCAAACCGGCAGCCGGATATCCGGATCCCGCTGCTGCCGTAAAGCGCTCTTTCCTCGTCAAAGCTCTGATTTTCAATAATTCTCATTTTCTTTTCCTTTACTTCATCAAAAATCTTTCCGCTCGATCTTTCATTCATCGTTATCTGTAATTATACCACAAAATCAGAACGAAAAAAAAGCCCCATAGACCGACAATTGCCGTTCCATGGGGCTCCTGTGAATTCCCCGCAAAGCGCCGCGGGTATCGCCGACCAAAAGGCCGTTCGCTGTAAAGAGCGCCATCTGCGTATCTTCATCTGGCCAGGAGCTTTGTGCGCCATGGATGGATCATCAAGCTTCTAATGTCCGCGTCTCCGATCTGCGACGGTTCCTACTTTTCCCCGGAAGCGCTTGGACGCCCGGTCACGACGCGCTATGCCTCGGTACATTGCGGTAAGGACGGGTACTGGAATCGGTTTACGCCGCACCTGTCCTATTCTTCAATCCTGGCTTACGCGGAAAGCATTCAGAAATATGTTAACAACGGGGAACTGGCGAACGCAGGCGAGCTCTACTACCCGATCCGCCTGAAGCCGCGCGGCGCAAACCGACTTAACAATCTTGTTCAAAATGGCGTAAACCATATCGAGATCCGGAATGTCGATATCAATCCCTTTGCGGCGTACGGCATTGATGCCCGGGATCTGAAGTTTATTGAGCTGCTGCTTCTGTTTCTTGTTTCCGGGGAGGACAGGCCGCTTACGCGGGATGAGCAGGATACTGCTGCGGAAAATTTTAAAAATGCCGCTCTTTTGGATATCGATGCCGCGAGGATTCATATGCCCGACGGCGCGGTGCTTTCCGCGCGCGAAGCAGGAAGAAACCTCCTGCAAAAAATGAGAACTTTTTATTCCCGCGAAGGGATCACGGCAGCGCCTTATGAACCTGGCGATATCCTGGAGGATCAGGAGAAAAAACTCATCGTTCCCGGCAGGCGGTATGCCGAGCTGCTGACCGCGTCCGAAGCAGAATTTTGATTTACCCGAGTTCCCCCCGAGCCTGCCCGCTGCCTTCATTGCTCTTCTCCTATCATGATACGCATTTTATCCATACAGTCCGCAAGGGTGGTCTGCTTGAGCTGGCGCTCCGCCTTCTCCTCAACCTCGCGGAATATCTCATTTAGCACCGGACGGATATGCCTCCCGACAATACATTCATCGTTTGGATTCTGGTGCAGGTCAAAGACGTGAACCTCATCCGACTCATTAATGGCCTGGTATATCGTATAAAGAGAGAGGCCCTCTGGAGGGATCAACAGTAAAAAGCCGTGGATACCCTGGCGGCTGTCGAGAATGCCCTTCTTCTTCAAAAGGCCCGTTACCTTGCGGATGTAACTCGGGTTGGTGCCGACGCTGTTGGCAATGGCCTCTGATGTGAGAGGCTGCTCAGACCCGGCGATCATAATCAGTATGTGAATGGCGGATGAAAACCTTGTATCCATCATTCCCTCCTGAAGGTGACAATATAATGCGTATTCTTCGGGGCAGCTATCCCCGGATCGGAGAAGCTGTAGGAGCCTTTGACGCCTTCCTCCTCCAAAGTCATCTCGAAATGCGCCAGCGCGATGCCCACATCCACTTTCTGGATGTCTCCCAGCGGGCTGTCCTTCATGGTCTTGGCTTCATAGAAATGAACGCTATCGCCGTCCACCACTGCCCGCCAGGGCTGGCCGTTTCCGGCGGAGGGAGCCCATCGCGCCATCTCCAGCGCCTTCGCATAGGGATTCGTCTGCGGGAGGGGATGATTGAAGTAGTCCTCAAAGAACAGTTGGTCAAAGGGCTTGCGGTCATCCGCTTTCAGGCCCTTGCGCATCAGGCCTTCCCGGATCGACTTCTTTTCAGCGGGATAACCGACAGGGCTCGCCACGGGCATGACCTCGCCCTCCTTTACCTTCATCGCCCTTTCAAAAGCGGTGCGACTCAGGGTCGCGGCCAGCATCACGGTTCCAATCCCGCGGGACAACGCATACAGACAGACCTTCTCAAAGCTGTAGCCGTAGGCGATTTCAAAATTCGGAACCTTCTCGACCTTCGCTGCAATGTAGGTGTCCGCACCGACGATTACAGGACTGGACAATCCGTATTCTTTCACGTCCAGCAACCGGAAGGTAATCGGAACGGAGAAGGGATTCGTCGGAGAAGCCATATAAGTCTCAAGTGCGCTGCGATCCTCCACGCTAAGAGGTCGGCCGTCAAAGGTTCGTATACTCTTTCTTTGCCGAATGAGATCCGTAAGCATTGTGTTCTTCCTTTCGTAATTGTATCAGATACATTTACATCTTATAATATCAGGATGGGCTTGTCAATAGTGAAAGAAAAAAAGCCCAGCCGCTAGCAGGTTCCCCTTCCGCTCCTTTTATGTTACAATCATGAGAAGGATACTGGGGTCACATGCCCCCTGAAACGGTTTTTTCCGTGCTTTGCGCGCTCTGCGTCCGTTCGATCAAGGACACAGGAAAAGGAGTCAATCATGGCGAATTATAAGATGCTCATACAATATGACGGCACCCGCTACAACGGCTGGCAGAAGCAGGGCGATACAAAAAACACGATCCAGGAAAAGCTGGAGACGGTCCTTTTTCGGATGTCCGGAGAAACCGTGGATGTCCACGGCGCCGGCCGCACCGACGCAGGCGTACACGCGAAAGGACAGGTCGCCCAGTTCCGGCTCAGAGAGGACCGGGATCCGGAGGAGATCTGCGCGTATCTCAACGAGTACCTCCCTGACGACATCGGCGTTCTTTCCGTCACCGAGGCGGCTCCGCGCTTTCACAGCCGCTACAACGCAAGCCAGAAAACCTATCGCTACCGCATCGGAAAAAACAAGGCATTTCACGTTTTTGAACGGAAGTATATCCACGAGCATCGGGGCAGGGCTCTCGACACGGCGGCCATGAAGACCGCCGCCGCTCTTCTCGTTGGCGGGCACGATTTCAAAAGCTTCTGCGGCAACCCGCACATGAAGAAATCCACCGTGCGGGAGCTTTTCGCCATTGAGATCCGGGAGACCGCCGATGAGATCAGCCTCACCTTCATCGGCGAGGGCTTCCTGCAATATATGATCCGCATTCTCGTCGGAACGCTCATCGAGGTCGGCGAGGGAAAACGCGACCCGCTCTCCATGACCGCCCTCCTCGAAGCCCGCGACCGAAAGCTCGCCGGCCCCACCGCCCCCGCCTGCGGCCTGACGCTCCTGGAAGTGAAATATAATTAAGGAAGGCTTCCCGTAAAACCCAAGGTCGGTTGGTTGCAGCGCCGCCATTTAATCAGTAAATCGGTTATTTTGACGCCCGAACCATCCATTGTTCCGTAAACGGCTTGCGCCGCCGCTTTGAGCATACGTTCAAAACGGCGGCGCAATGTTTGATCGGTTTATCTCTGTAATTTTCGGTGGAACTTTCGTCCCCGGAAGATGTGCTGGAGGTCGTGATAATGTCCCCTGTGTCAAATGCAATCACATCCATATTCGGACGTTCTAATCTTTTTTTACTCATCTTCATACACGTCCTTTCCCAATTAGTTCTGGATGACATTCGCGCCGTCCTCGATGGTGACGGTACCTATGCTGTAGGGATGATTCGGATCCGGTTCCACCGAGCCTGCGCCGATTGAAGACGCAAGCGGATAACCATTTCCGCTTCCGTGCGTCGCGGTAACCTGTGTGACGGTGTTCCGGATTAAAATATTGCCGCAGCTTGCCATTCTGCCGCCTCCGATACCGGCTCCACCAAATCCTTCGCACTTTGCTGTAACGGTGCCGCCGTTAATGGTGATATCTCCACAGCTGCCGTAAAGGGAGCTGCCGATACCGGCAGATTGACTACCGCCTGTAGCTGTGATCGTACCGCCGTTGATGACAATATTGCCTGCGTTCCCCTTATCACCTGTATTGTTCGAGCCGATTCCGCAGGCCCAACGGTTAGTTGCTTGACCGCCATCCATATTACCCGATGAAACATCCAGAGAACCCGTGCCGTCGATTGTAAGAGTAGAATTTTGGGGAACATAGATTCCGGCATTGGAACGATGGCTGCCCGTAACGGTGTTGGTGCCCTTTAACAGGATTCTCGCGTCGCCCAGGAGGGTGATGCCGGCGTGATATGAATATCCGTCGAAGGAGGTGATGTCCGCATCTTTCAGGGTAATGGTCGCGCCCGCGGCGATGGTGATGACCCTGTCGTCGGAAAGCGTGCCGGACAGCACGTCGCCGTCCTGCGCCGTGTAGTCGCCGGTCAGCATACCGAGGTCAACGAGTTTTAAAAAGTATTCGTTCGCTGCCTGATTGTACCAATACAGCGACTTTGCGAGCGCCGCGTTGCTGCTGTTGCCGCTTGCGGCCAGCGCTTTGGCATAATCGAGCGCGGAATAGTGCATGGTTGTGCCGCTCACGGTGAATTCCTGCAGCATGTCAAGCTGTGCCGCGGGGATGCTCGCAGACTTTGCATAGTAATAATCTTTCCACTTCGTCAGTCCGTCGGTGCTGAAAGAATCATTGTCTTTTGAAAAGTACAGCTTGAGGGTGTTTTCGGAGAGGAACACAAGGCTTGGAGACTTGAAGCCCGCTCCGAGCTCAGCCGCCCTTGCCGCGATATCGTCCGCCTCGGCGCCGCCGTTGGCTGCCTTGATCGCCTTGTCAAAATCTGCCGAAGTAACCTCCTGCATGACGTATGACAGCTCCTTATCGGCGAGGTCGCCGGTGTTGATCCCGAAAACGGTCTGCGCCTTCGCGCCGTAGCTGAGCATTTTTTTGACAAGATCAACCAGATAGCCGTATTTTATTGTGCCGTAGGTTGCTTTGTAATTCTTGCTGAAATCAGAGTTTTCGTCCAGAATGATGTCACAGTAGCTGCGAACGCTGTACTCCTCCGTCGCTGTTGCGCCGTTGAGATTGGCGGTAGCCTTGACGTTGGCGGTCATTTCAGCCGCGCAGACAAAGCAGGTTACCTTGATGGTGTCGTAAACCTTCTTGTAATTGTCCGGTGTGACGTTTACTTTTGTGCTCTGCGACTCAACGTCTACCAGCGGTCCCTCCGTTCCCCACTCAAAGATCACCTCAAGCTCTCCGCTGTCGCCGGGCCTCATGCCGGCGGCGAAAGGAGCAATATAGAAATTGATGCCGATATTGCCGTCGAGGGAAATGCTGTGAGCAGCAAAGAGTGTCTTAGGCTTGGGGATCGCGTTGTACGTCGCGGTGTAGGTCACGTCTTCCGCGACCGCGCCTGGCGCGGGGCTCCAACCCGCGAACTCATAGACGTAGTCCTCATCCTCCTTCCTTTCGGGGATTGTGCCGTCATAGGTCGGGATGGTGCCAAACGCTACCTTGGAATCGGTCTTGAGTATCGCACCGTCCCAGTTCTTCCATGTGACGGTGTAGGTTGCGTTGGGATCGAACCCACCGAGGGTAATCGTGTTTTTGCTTTCGTCCTTCGCAAGAACTTTGACAGCGTCAACAATTTTATTATTTGCAATAGGAACAAACTCGCCATAATCATCATAATCACTTAACAGAATATGGCCCTCGTCAGCTTGAAAATCGAAGCCATAGTCGGATATCACCCTGTCCTCGGTGTATACATAATAGGGATTGCCTGTTCCGTAGGTTCCGCCCTTAAGGGTGACGGTGTAACCGTAAAAATCTACATAATCAACACTTCCGGTGATAATGTCGCCGACTTGAAGATTCTTTGCTTCAACACTGCCACTGTCATAGACTGCTGCGCTGGCCGTGATTGGAGCAGCGGCGAGCAGGCTGACAATCATCATAAAGACGAGCACGAGACTGATCGGCTTTCTGATTTTTCGAATCATAAAAATCCCTCCTCTAAATTATTTTTATAAGCTGAGATCGCCACGGGCTAAAAGCCCCCGCCATGACAATTCTCATGGATTAAGTCGACGCCGCACCGTCCGCGGCGCCTTCCTGCTTTCTATACTTTTTATACTATCACTCT
>CACZBB010000136.1 GCA_902779245.1 uncultured Lachnospiraceae bacterium
ATCCTGATATTGTTTTGTAATTGATGTAGCGCCGGATACGCGAACCGTACGTCCGGTGCAATGGGAGGGGCGAGGCGAAAGCCTCCCTCTACCCTATTGTGCCGCGCAAGGTATTCATCCGCCTTCGGAAACGAGAGGTTCACGACTCGGCTTTCGCTTTCCGCCGCCCGACCGCGCTTGTCCGAATGGGAACGTTTTAGAAAGAATTAAGAGGCGGAGGACGGAATCTATGATATACTAAAGGAACACAGATTCACGGGAGGTGCGGCTTTGAAGCTGAAAACACGGATTTTCCTTTCCTTCTTTTTAATTATATTTGTGCCGGCCGTTCTGATCCTGATTTATTTTTTCGGCGTTTCCCTGTTTCAGGCGGGACGCGTGGAAGAGCTTTACGGCATCGACCTGGCCAACATTACGCCGAGCATCAAGGCGCTCAGCACGGATCTTCTGTTCGCCCTGCTTGTCGTCCTCCTGATCACGGCCTTTATCCTGAGCATCTGGATCAGCAGCGGCATCTCCAGCCCCATCTATCATCTGACGGACGCGACGCGGAGCATCCGCGACGGAAATCTGGATTTTGAACTCAAAGAGGAAGGCGTTGTGGAGATCCGTGAGCTTTGCCGGGATTTTGAGGCCATGCGGCGGCAGCTGAAGCTGGCCAATGAGGAGAAGCTGGAGGCGGACCGCCAGAACCGGGAGCTCATCTCGAACATCTCCCACGATCTCAAGACGCCGATCACGGCGGTCAAGGGCTACGTGGAGGGGATCATGGACGGCGTCGCGGACACGCCGGAAAAGATGGACCGTTATATCAAGACGATTTACAATAAAGCCATCGAGATGGATCGGCTGATCAACGAGCTCACCTTTTATTCCAAGATCAACACGAACCGCATACCCTACAATTTTGAGCGGATCAGCGTCGTCGGGTTTTTCGGAGACGCCGCGGAGGAGCTGGAGGACGAGCTTTCCGCGAAAAATATCGAGTTTTCCTATGAAAATACGGTGAGCGCGGATGTCCGTATTATCGCGGACGCGGAGCAGCTTCGCCGCGTGATCAACAACATCATCGGAAATTCCGTGAAATACATGGATAAGGAGGAGAAAAAGATCTCCATGTCGGTCCGCGACGCGGGGGCGGAGGTCGAGATCGCCATCACCGACAACGGCAAGGGCATCGCGGCGAAGGATATCGGCAATATCTTTGACCGTTTTTATCGGGCGGACTCTTCGCGCAACTCCAGCCAGGGCGGTTCGGGCATCGGGCTCTCCATCGTTCACAAGGTCATCGAGGACCACAGCGGGCGGGTATTTGCCCAGAGTAAGGAAGGCGAAGGAACGACGATGACGATCTGCCTTCGCAAATACGAGGAGACGGCTTCGGAGCCTGTTTCGGCAAATGCAAATGAAACGCCGAAGCGCTCGCGGCATAAATCAAAATGAGTTTCTGGTCACACGGCATCGACGATCGGAAGGCGGCAGGATCCGGTGCTCCGCAAAAAAAGCCGGTCTGTCCGAAACCGCGATCAGGGAGGAGGATATTAATGAGCAGGATTTTGATTATCGAGGATGAGACGGATATCGCGAATCTGGAGAAGGATTATCTGGAGCTTTCCGGATTTGAGGTGGATATCGAGACGGACGGCACGGCGGGCCTCGCGGCGGCGCTGACGAAGGACTATGATCTCTTCCTTCTTGACCTCATGCTGCCCGGCATGGACGGCTTTGACATTTGCCGTGAGATACGGGAGCGGAAGGACACGCCGATCCTTCTGGTGTCGGCGAAAAAGGATGATATTGACAAGATCCGCGGCCTTGGGCTGGGGGCGGATGATTACATTACGAAGCCGTTCTCGCCGAGCGAGCTGGTGGCGCGGGTGAAGGCGCATCTTTCGCGCTATGACCGACTGATCGGGACAAATGTCCACAAGAACGATGTGATCAAGATCCGGGGACTGAAGATCGATAAGACCGCCCGGCGCGTCTGGGTCAACGGGGAGGAGCGGCAGTTCACGACGAAGGAATTCGATCTGCTGACCTTCCTTGCCGAGCATCCGAACCATGTCTATTCCAAGGACGAGCTTTTCCGGGAGATCTGGAACATGGAGTCGATCGGCGATATCGCCACCGTCACGGTCCATATTAAGAAGATCCGGGAGAAGATCGAATTCGACAGCTCCAAGCCCCAGTATATCGAAACGATCTGGGGGGTCGGTTACCGGTTTAAGATGTGACGGATAAAAGCCTTTCTGCCGCGGATTACAGTGTCGGTCAACAGGCTGATTTATATCACGGACCCGTGCCAAACAGCGACGCGCAGCTAGTCCTTTAGGGCGAGTGTTTGGCACGGGAGTGACTTGTAACCGCAGATCTGCATTCCGCGTCGTCCGAAGGACGGTTTTATTGCGGAATGCCTTCATTACTGTGAACGGAGTGAACAATATCGAATTGTAACGAGGAGAATCCGATGAAGCAGAATCTTGAAGATCGTTTGCGGGCGTATGCGTCTTCGGACGCGTACGCTTTTCATATGCCGGGACACAAACGCGTGCTCCGGAATCTGGCCGCGGAGGGCGCGGATCTTTATTCGTATGATATCACAGAGATCGACGGCTTCGATAATCTCCACGATCCGAAGGGGATCCTCGCGGAGGAAATGGCCTTCGCCGCGCGGCTTTATGGCGTGCCGGAGACGTATTTTCTGGTTGGAGGCTCGACGCTGGGGATCCTTGCGGCCGTCAGCGCCGCGGCGCCCGTCGGCGGGCGGATCCTCATCGAGCGCGGCTGCCATATTTCCGTTTATCACGCGGCGCATCTTCGGCAGCTCGAGGTTGATTATATGGAGGATCCGTGGAATCCGCCGAGCCTTCCACGGACGGAGCCCGGGCAGGAACATGGCGGGCGCCGGCGGAGCTATGACGCGATCGTCCTCACCTCCCCGACCTACGAGGGCGCGATCCGTCCGGTCTCCGCGTGGGCTGCGTTTGCCAGGCAAATGAACGCAGTCCTGATCATCGACGAAGCGCACGGCGCGCATCTGCCGTTTCATCCGTATTTTCCTTCCTCCGCCGCGGCAAATGGCGCGGACCTTGTGGTGCAGAGTCTTCACAAGACGCTTCCCGCGCTGACACAGACCGCTCTTCTTCACAATGTGAGCGGGCGCGTCAGCGGGCGGAAAATACAGGCTTTTCTGGACATCTGCGAGACGTCGAGCCCCTCCTACCTGCTTTTGGCGTCCATCACCGCGACGCTTCACGCGCTGGCGGATGGGCAGGGAAGGGCGGAGGAAGAAAAAGAGGAGCTTCGAACGGACAGCCGGGGGCTGGCGAAAAAAGCGGGAAAACCGGGAGATGGCAGATCGGGAGGAAGTCTTCCGGGGGGTTCCGACGAGAGCCCGGATCAGGGTGCGGTCCGAGAGAATCTTATGGAAAGCTATGTGCGGCGGCTGAAGATACTTCGCGCCCGCTTAAGCCATCTGCGGTATTTCCGGCTGTTTGGCGGGGCGGGGGGAATTGCGGGGGAAGGGGAGCTGCCCGGTATTCCCGCGGGAACGAGCCTGGATCCGGGAAAGATCGTGATCCTCTGCCGCGGAAGCATGGACGGCCCCGCGCTTTACCGGACGCTTCGGGAGATCTTCCTGCTTCAGCCGGAAATGTGCGGCCCGGATTACGTTCTCTGCATGACCTCCGCCGCGGATACCGCAAAGGGTTTTGAGCGGCTCGCGGCGGCGCTGGAGGAGCTGGACCGCGATGAGCAAATGATTCAAAACGAGCGGACAACGGTCGTAGAAACAGGCCGTTCAGAGCAGGAGAAAACCGAAAACAGTCTTTTCGGCCGGCCGCTCCCGCCCGTGGCCTGCCCGATCTTTGAGGCTGCCGAATCGGAGGCGGAAGATATCCCGATCCGGGACGCGGCGGGGAGAATCTCCGCGGGATACCTTCTTCTGTATCCGCCCGACGCACCGCTCCTGGTCCCGGGCGAAATCTTTACGGAGGAAAAGCTCCGGGAGATCCGCGGCTTTCTCGAAAGGGGGCTTACCGTGATCGGCGTGGATGCGCGGGGCTGCGTCCCGGTAACGAAAATAGAAGCCTGCGGTCCGGCACGGGTGTGAACAGCAACAAATTGTACAAAAATAATACATTAAATTAGTGCATACAAACATAAAAGATTATGGTATTATATAAACGCGGCATCAGCCGCAGCCGGCAAGGCGGGAAATAAGGGGCCTGCCGATCCGGTGACAAAATATTGGAGGGACGTGGCCATGGAGAACCGCGAAGAGAGACGGCAGCTCCGACTGGCACAGAGGCAGAAGGCGGTTCGCAGACAAAAGATCCTGATCGGCGTGGGGAGCGCCGCCGTGATCCTTGCGATCGTTTTATTTGCCGTGCTGGGGAGCCGGCCAAAAGGGGAGCAAAAAGACATTGTCCCGGAGGTGACGCCGACCGAGGGCGTGCGCCTGCCGGACACATCAACCGTTTCATCCGCGATGGCGTCTTCGGGCGCATCGGAAGCTTCCGCCGTGAGTCAGACGCCGACAGCTCCGCCCGCGGAGCCTGTGACGGTTACGGAGGCGGAACGGCGCGCGCTGCTGGCGCTGGATCCGGACAACAAAAACTGGAACGATCAGGAAACCGGCGAAAAAGTCATCTATCTGACCTTTGATGACGGGCCGTCTCCCTGCACGCCGAAGGTGCTGGACATCCTCGACCGTTACGGCGTCAAGGCGACCTTTTTCATCACCGCGCAGCGCCCGGACTGGTTTGAGTACATCAAAAAGACCTACGACAGAGGGCATACGATCGGGCTGCATTCGTACAGCCATGAATATCCGCAGGTTTACGCTTCCAGAGAGGCGTTCTTCTCGGATCTGGAGGCGATCGGACAGGTTGCGAAGGAGCATATCGGCTATGTTCCGGCGATCATCCGTTTCCCTGGCGGTTCTTCGAACGAAACCTCGAAGCTCTACTGCGAGGGGATCATGTCCGAGATCGCCCCGGAGGTTCTCGAAAGGGGCTATCAGTACTGGGACTGGAACGCGGTGACCGGCGACGGCGCGGAGGACGTGACGGCGGAGGATGAGGTTAAGAACGCCCTTTCCTTCAACCAGAACACCATCGTGATGCTTTTGCATGACGGAGAGACAAAAGATAATACGGTCGAGGCCTTGCCGAAGATTATTGAGGGTTTCCAGAATCAGGGATATACGTTCAAGGTGCTGGATCGGAACGCAACGATCATTCACCACGCGATCGCGAATTAAGGAGGAAAGAGGGCTGCCGCCCGGTGGTTGGTTACACCAGATTTACAACTGAATGAACATTTCCTATGAGAGGAGGGGGATGCGGGTTTCCGCATCCATAGGAAAATGGAGAAAAAAGAAGGGTTAGAGACGAAGGAGAGTCTGTGCGCTCATATTGAGGAGCTTAAGGAGCGCATCAGGGAACTTGAGCACGAAAATGAAGAGCTGAAAAAGAAGGTTGCCGCATTTAACGAAGACCGTCAGCATATGCGGCAAATGCAGGCGCGGGGGATCGCCGAGGCCCGGCAGGCGGGCGTGCGCTTTGGCCGGCCGGCGCTGGAAATTCCCGAAAAATTCCCGGAAATCGCGGAGCTTTACCGGAAGGGAGAGATCACGGCCCGCGCGGCGTCCGACGTTCTCGGAGTCTCTTCGAATACCTTCCGGAAGTGGCTGAAAAACGAGGAAGACAAGAAAACCAAAAAAGACCGGAAATCCACGCAGCGGAAATCCGGGAACTGAAAGGAAAGACATGAAAACGGGCAGGGATGAACTCCCTGCCCGTTTTCTGGTGTGGTGCGCCTGGCGCGTGCTGTCCGAAAAGCTTATTTATCCTGGATCCTCGCGTGCCAGTCCTGCAGCGAGGTGACGCCGCCGCGGCCTTTGGCCTTGATTACGGCACGCGGTGCTTGATGGCGCCCTTCCGCAGGTAACTGTCGTCATTGGCGCTGTCCTTGCTGATCGGCGTATTCACCATCAGCTGGATCTGACCATTGGTCATAAGGTCGAGGATGTTTGGCCGGCCCTCGCGGAGCTTTTTCACCTGCTCTACCGGGATGCCGGCATTTTTGATGAGCTGGCAGGTTCCGTGCGTGGCGAGAAGGCGGAATCCGTCGTTATAGAGAGAGCGGGCAACCTCGACGACCTCGGGCTTGTCCTTGTCATCAACGGCAAGAAGCGCGGTGCCGGAGAGCGGAAGTGTTGCCTTTGCGCCTTCCTCGGCCTTGAAAAATGCCTCGCCGACCGTGTCCGCAAGACCCAGAACCTCGCCGGTCGAGCGCATTTCCGGTCCGAGCAGCGGGTCGACCTCCTGGAACATATTGAAGGGGAAGACCGCTTCTTTAACGCCGTAGTAGGGAATGTGGCGCTCCTTCAGCTCCGGCACCGGCGACGGACGCCCGGTCAGCTCGGAGGTGAGGATTTCCGTGGCCAGCGGGACCATGCGGATGCCGCAGACCTTGGAAACGAGCGGGACGGTGCGGGAAGCACGGGGATTAGCCTCAAGGACGAAGACGGTTCCGTTCTCGATCGCGTACTGCATGTTCATAAGTCCGACGACATGCATCTCCTCGGCGATCTTGCGCGTGTACTCCTTGATGGTCTCAAGATTGTCCGCCGGGATGTGCTTGGAGGGCAGGATGCAGGCCGAGTCGCCGGAGTGGATGCCGGCCAGCTCGATGTGCTCCATGACGGCCGGCACGTA
>CACZBB010000137.1 GCA_902779245.1 uncultured Lachnospiraceae bacterium
AAAACAGTCCACCGGACTGTTTTCTGTACGCTGAGGCGTGCCATCGCCCGCAGGGCGATTTCATTGCAAAACGCCTTCGTTTCTGGTCACCGTGTGACCGGAAACGAATTTTAGCCGTAGCCGTGAAGAATTGCTTTTCATGCGGGGCGAAGTATAGTATAATAGAAGAAGCAAAACCCACGGCGAGCAATCGCAAAAGGAGGATTTTATGGAAAAATATGTGTGTAACGTTTGTGGCTACGAGTATGATCCCGAAGTCGGCGATCCGGATAACGGCATCGAGCCGGGCACGGCTTTCGAAGATCTGCCGGAGGACTGGGTATGCCCGCTCTGCGGCGTTGGCAAAGATGATTTCTCTGAGGCGTGACCCTTATCGCCGGGTGAATCCGAACGGTAAAGAACAAAGCTGATAATCCGCTGACACGGGTACCACGACATGCCGGGGCTTGCCCCGGCATGTTCCTTAGAGCGGATGCACAGATCTATTGAACGCGATATATACACAGAGGTATTCATGAAACAAAGGTTTACGAAGGAAGCAGAGTGGGTCCTGGACCATGCAAAGAAGGAAGCGATGTCGGCCGGCCGGGATCACGTCGGCACGGAATTCCTTCTTCTGGCCCTTCTTACGGCGGAGGATTCCGCAGCTTCCGTGCTGCTTACGGAAGCCGGCGTCGAACAAAAAGCATTGAGGGAGCTGATCAGCGAGCTGGTGCTGCCGGAGAAAAGCTTCCGAAAGACAGAAAACCCGCCCTATTCGCCCCGGGCGAAGGAAACCCTCGACCGGGCTCTGGCCTGCGCCTCGAAATTCGGCAGCGAGAAGGCCGGCACCGAGCACCTGCTGCTTGCGATTCTGGATGACCGGCACTGCGTTGCCGCCCGCCTGCTGCACACGATGCAGGTGGATCTTCGGCAGATGACGGTGGATCTTCTCGGGGCGATGGGCCAGGAGGAATGGCTTCGAGAACAGATGAGCCGGGATGGGGCGGCGGACGGAGAGCCGTCCGCCATCGAAGAATTCGGCACGGACATGACGCAGAAGGCCTTTGAAGGAAAGCTGGATCCGGTGATCGGCCGGGAGGTTGAGATCGGCCGCATCATGCAGATCCTCTGCCGCCGGACGAAAAACAACCCCTGTCTGGTCGGCGAGGCCGGTGTGGGAAAGACCGCGGTGGTGGAGGGACTTGCCCAGAGGATCAGCGCGGGCGAGGTTCCCGAGGAGATGCGCTCAAAACGGATCGTCTCGCTGAATCTCGCCAATATGGTCGCCGGGACAAAGTACCGGGGAGAATTCGAGGAGCGGATCCAGCACGTCGTGGACGAGGCCTCATCGAATCCGGACCTTTTGCTCTTTCTTGACGAGCTGCACACGATTATCGGCGCCGGCGGGGCGGAGGGGGCGCTTGACGCCGCGAATATCCTGAAGCCGGCCCTGTCGAGAGGCGAGATCCGCGTGATCGGCGCAACGACCCTGGATGAGTACCGGAAGCGCATCGAGAAGGATCCCGCGCTGGAGCGCAGGTTTCAGCCTGTCACGGTGGAGGAGCCGGGGTACGAAGAGACGGTCCGAATCCTGGAGGGACTGCGCCCGCTTTTTGAGGAGCACCATAAAGTCCGCTATGCCGATGAAGCTCTCGCGGCGGCCGTAACCCTTTCACAGCGCTATCTGACGGACCGGAATCTGCCGGATAAGGCGATCGATCTTCTCGACGAAGCCGGCGCGAAGGCCTACCTCGGCGGGGTCGCCGCATTTGACGAAAAAGATGATGAACACACGGCCGTGCTTCAGCGTCGTGAGCTGGCAAATGCCCGCGAGGAGGCTGTGCTGTCGGGGGATTTCCAGGGCGCCGCGGAGCTTTCAAAAAAGCTGCGCGCACTGAACGGACAAATGCCGTCTCCCGAGGGCCGGGAGGCCGGGAAGGAGACGCCGGTTCTTGGAGAACAGGAGATCGCTGCCGTCGTGGCGGAGTGGACGGGGATCCCGGCGGCGAGACTTGCGGAAAAAGAAGCCCGGAGGCTCTCCAGGCTGGAAGAGGAGCTCCACTCGAGGGTGATCGGGCAGGAGGAAGCGGTTCGCGCGGTATCCAACGCGATCAAACGCGGCCGGGTAGGACTGAAGAATCCGAAGCGTCCCATCGGCTCCTTCCTCTTCCTGGGACCGACGGGCGTGGGAAAGACGGAGCTTGCCCGGGCCGTTGCCGCGACGGTTTTCGGCTCGGAGGAGAGCATGATCCGCGTGGACATGTCGGAATATATGGAAAAGCACAGCGTCTCGAAGCTGATCGGGGCTCCGCCCGGTTACGTCGGTCATGAAGAGAGCGGTCAGCTTTCCGAAAAGGTCCGGCGGCATCCGTACAGTGTGCTTCTCTTTGACGAGATCGAGAAAGCGCATCCGGATGTCTTCAACATTTTACTGCAGGTTCTCGACGAGGGAAGGATCACGGACTCGCAGGGACGGCGCGTGGATTTTAAAAATACCTGTATCATTATGACGAGCAATGCCGGTGCGCAGTCCATTATTGAGCCGAAGCTTCTGGGCTTCGGCGTGCAGGGCGACGGCCAGAGAGCGTACGACAAGATGAAGGACAGTGTTCTGGCCGAGGTCCGCAGGATCTTTCGGCCGGAATTTCTGAACCGGATCGATGAGATCCTGGTATTTAAAATGCTGACGAAGGAGGAGGTCGTTCAGATCGCGGGACTTCTGGCCGCCGAGCTGGAGGAACGCGCGAGAACGGGCCTTGGCCTTCGGCTTGTGATCGATGATACGGCGAGGAACTATATAGCCGGGAAGGGCTACTCGCCGAAATACGGCGCAAGGCCCCTTCGCCGTGTCTTGCAGGATGAGGTCGAGAATCCGCTTTCCGATCTTCTGCTGAAAGGAGAGACGGAACTGGCCCGTGGCCTCCTTGTGCGGGAGGAAGGCGGGAAGCTGGTGATCGTGCCGGCTGAACCGGAGGCAGTTTAAGGAGGTTACTGCCCGGTTATAAATTTTTAAGGAGGTTACCATGGGAGCGATTAAGGAGCTCATCTTTACGGAAGAAAGCGGCGGACTCAGCTTTGGAGATTATGAGCTTTCGGAGAAGACAAAACGGTCGAATTATGAGCATGACGGCGATCTCTACAAGGTGAAGACCTATTCGGAGATCACGAGACTTGAACGGAACGAGCTTTTTGTGTACGAGTCCGTTCCGGGAACGGCGGTTCATGACTTTGGCTATACCGAAGAGGGTCTGGAGTTCTACGTGGAGGGGCCGGAAGATGCTCAGATCACGGTGGAAGGAGAGGAAGACTCCGACTACAGCATATTTGTCGATGGACGGATGCACGGCATCCAGAAGACTGGCCTCGGCGGCAAGCTGACCTTCGGCGTAGAGCTGGGTGAGGGAAAGATGGTGCTTGTGCAGATTCGGAAGATAGAGTGAAGATCAGTTACAATTCACTCCCGTGCCAAACACTCGCCCTAAAGGACTAGCTGCGCGTCGCTGTTTGGCACGGGCCAGTGACATAAATCGGCCTGTGTATGAACCATAAAATTATAGTTTGTCGCTGACCTGCGTTTCACAGAAAACAGTCCACTGGACTGTTTTCTGTACACTGAGGTGTGCCATCGCCCGCAGGGCGATTTCATTGCAAAACGCATTCGTTTCTGGTCACCGTGTGACCAGAAACGAAGATCATGAGAGGACAGGCGGGCGGAAACGCCCGCCTTCCTGCGTAAAGAGGAGGGGACGCATGACACAGGGAAAAAAGAAAACGGCATTTTTCTGCAGGGAATGCGGAAATGAGAGTGCAAAGTGGCTGGGCAGATGTCCGGCCTGCGGCTCGTGGAACAGCCTCGTGGAGGAGCCGGTCACGAAAACCGCTGATAAAACGGCGGTCAGACGGACGGGAACCCGGCCGCGTCCGACACGGATGACGGAGATTTCCTTGGAAGAAAGCCAAAGGTCCGGCACCGGCCTGCATGAGCTGGACCGTGTTCTTGGCGGCGGCATCGTCAAGGGCTCTCTTGTCCTCATCGGCGGAGATCCCGGCATCGGAAAATCCACCCTCCTGCTCCAGGTCTGCCGGAATCTGACATTTGCGGGGCAGAAGGTTCTGTACGTGTCCGGGGAAGAAAGCGGCTCGCAGATCCGCATGCGCGGGAAGCGGCTCGGCGCGGAACCGGAAAACCTTCTCGTTCTCTGCGAAACGAGCCTTTCGGATATTCGTCAAAGCATCGAGGAGGAAATGCCGCAGGTCTGCGTTATCGATTCCATCCAGACGATGTGGAGTGAGGAAGTTTCCGCCGCGCCCGGTTCCGTTTCCCAGGTTCGTGAATCGACAAATGTTCTCATGGGGCTCGCGAAGGGGCTTGGAATTTCAATCTTTATTGTCGGGCATGTGACGAAGGAAGGCGCGGTGGCCGGTCCCAGGGTTTTGGAACATATGGTGGATACGGTGCTTTATTTCGAGGGCGACCGCCACGCTTCCTATCGAATTCTTCGGGCAGTAAAGAACCGCTTTGGCTCTACGGATGAAATCGGCGTCTTCGAGATGCGTGCGGAGGGTCTTGCGGAGGTTAAAAATCCTTCGGAATATATGCTGGAGGGGCGGCCGGAGAACGCGTCGGGCTCGGTCGTGACCTGTTCGCTGGAGGGAAGCCGTCCTCTTTTGCTGGAGGTACAGGCGTTGGTGGCGAGGAGCAGCTTTGGGCTTCCGCGCCGTACGGCGGCCGGCTGTGATGTGAACCGGGTGAATCTTCTGCTGGCGGTGCTCGAAAAGCGCTGCGGCCTGGATCTGTCATCGAGCGACGCTTATGTAAACATCGCCGGCGGCATCCGGGCAAATGAGCCGGCGGTGGATCTAGGCATCTTGCTCGCCCTGGCCTCCGGATATCGGGACTTTGTGATTCCCGAGGATACCGTAGCCTTTGGGGAGGTCGGTCTTTCCGGGGAGATCCGGTCCGTAAGCCAGGCGGAGCTCCGCGTACAGGAGGCCGCTCGGCTGGGTTTGCGAAAGGTCATACTGCCGGCCGCGGGAAGCAGGAAGGTGAAAGCCCCTGAAGGGGTTGCGCTGGTGCGGGTTTCAACGGCGAAGGAGGCAATCGCGGCTGCGCAAGGGCGCTTTCCTCAAAAAAATTCCTGAACGACGTCCCGGTTCGTCGACGCGATGGAAAGGGCTGGTGACAAAAATCAGCCCGGGTCCGCTCCGACAGAAACGTCCACTCCGACAGAAACGTCCACTGGACGTTTCTGTCGGAGTGGACGTTTCTGTCGGATGCTAAGGCACGGACGTTTCTGCCGGATGCTAAGGCACGGACGTTTCTGCCGGATGCTAAGGCACGGACTGTTTTCTGTACACTGAGGCGTGCCATCGTCCGAAGGACGATTTTATTGGAAAACGCCTTTTTTACGACGAACGGAGTGAACACTGATATTGTAACGCTGAGCCGATGAAAAAAATAAAAAAAGTGCTTGCATTGGCGATGCGAGTATGCTAATATACTTCTCACGCCGCAACAAGCTGCGGCGGATGAAATAGGAGCTCACAAAAAACTTTCAAAAAAGTAAAAATTGTTCTTGACAAAGCAGGAACAGCGTGATATCCTATCGAATGTTGCGGCGAACGAAAGCGAAAAGCTTTAAGCCGCGGAGAACCTTGATAACTGAACAGTGATACACATACGACCTTGAAAATTTCTTTACAAGTTTCGTGCAAAACGAGACAAACCAAAGTAAATTGAAGGAAACGGACAGAGCGAACTTTTTTAGTCAGCTCATCCGGACCTTGATTGAATATCTTTCAGAGAGTTCGATCCTGGCTCAG
>CACZBB010000138.1 GCA_902779245.1 uncultured Lachnospiraceae bacterium
GTCAGCGACAAACTATAATTTTATGGTTCATACACAGGCTGATTTATGTCGCTGGCCCGTGCCAAACAGCGAGTGTTTGGCACGGGAGTGACTTGTAACGAATCTTACTGCGCGTCGAGGGCGAGCTTGGCGGCGCCGTAGATGCCGGCGTCGTTGCCGAGCTTGGCGAGGACGATCGGGGTGACCTGGCAGGCGGAGAAGGCCATGTTGCGGTAATAGCGTCCCACAACATCAATGAGGATGTCGCCGGCCTTGGAAACACCGCCGCCGATGACGATGACCTCCGGGTCCGTGACGCAGGCGATCCCGCCGATGGCGGTCCCCAGATAGCGGGCGCAGCGGTTCACGATGCGCTGGGCCATCGCGTCGCCGGCCTTGCAGGCGTCGAAGATCGCCTTCGAGGTGATCTCGTCCGAGCGGAGGATCGACTCCTCCTCCGGGCTCGCGGCCAGCTCTTCCTTGGCAACGCGGACGAAGCCCGTGGCGGAAGCGACCTGCTCCAGGCAGCCGTGGTTGCCGCAGTTGCAGGGCTCGGTGATGTTATCGTCCACATGGATGTGGCCGATCTCGCCGCCCGCGCCGTGGGCACCCTCGATGATCTGGCCGCCGACAATGATGCCGCCGCCGACGCCGGTACCCAGCGTCACCATGATCATGTTCGGATGGCCCTCGCCGCCGCCCTTCCACTGCTCGCCGAGAGCCGCGACGTTGGCGTCGTTGCCGGCGGCGACCTTGAGGCCGGAAAGCTTGCCGAGCTGCTTAACGATGTCGGTCTCGCCCCAGTGAAGGTTGACGGCCACGGGAACCTTGCCGCCGCGGACCGGTCCGGGAATGCCGATGCCGATGCCGGCGACATCCTTCTTATCGATGCCGCGAAGCTTCAGCTTTGCGTCGACCGTCGCCGCAATGTCCGGAAGAATGTTCTCCCCGCCATTTTCCGTGCGGGTAACGATCTCCCATTTTTCGATCAGCGTGCCCTTCGTCTCGAAAAGACCGCATTTGATGGTTGTACCGCCGACATCGATACCGAAAACAAATTTTGCCATTTTAAATACCTCTCTTACTTGTTATATTTTCCTGAACGCGGCGGTAAAGCTCCTCTGCCGCGTTGTAGCCCATGATCTTCTGGCGGTGATTCACCGCCGCCGTCTCCACGATGACGGCCAGGTTCCGGCCAGGCCGTATGGGAATGGAATGACAGACCACGCGGTTGCCGAGGTATTCCGTATACTCCTCCGCCAGCCCGAGGCGGTCATATTCCTTGTTTTTGTCCCAGTCCTCCAGACGGATCACCAGGTCGATGGACTGGGTTTCCTTCACATGCTCCACGCCGTAGAGCATCTTGACATCGATGATGCCGATCCCGCGCAGCTCGATCATATGCTTGGTGACATCCGGCGCGGAGCCCACGAGCGTGATGTCGGAGACCTTCCGGATGACCACCACGTCGTCACTGACCAGACGGTGGCCGCGGCGGACCAGCTCCAGCGCGGCCTCGGACTTGCCGATCCCGCTCTCGCCGGTGATCAGGACGCCCTCGCCGTAAACATCCACGAGGACGCCGTGGACGGATATGCTGGGCGCGAGCTCGACGCCGAGCCAGCGGATGCATTCCGCCATGAACGAGCTGGTGGTGCGCGCCGTGGAAAGCGTCGGAACGTTGTATTTCCGCGCAATGTCCAGCATATCGCGGGAGGGCTCCGTCAGCGTCGTGAAGATCACGCACGGGATGCCGCGGGAAATAAAACGCTCGTAGGTGTCGAGCAGGATGGATTTTTCCAGCTGCATGAGGTAGGTGTACTCGACGTAGCCAATGATCTGCACGCGGTCGCTGGCAAAATGATCATAATAGCCGGTGAGCTGGAGCGCGGGGCGGTTGATCTCCGGCGTCGTGAGCTCCACCTCGTCCATATTGAGATCCGGCGTCAGGTTCGTGAGCCGGAGATCCTGTGCGAGCTTGGACAATAAGACAAATGTTTTCATGTGCTTCTCCAAATGATAACGGTGATTGCCGAGAGTGCCGGGTTTGTGGTATGATGGTTCCGGTGACCAGGCTTCCGGGAGCCGTCAAATATAACATGGAAAGAAAATAAAACATCCGAATTCTTATACAATTTTAACATAAGCGATTAGCGAAAACAACACCGTTATGAGAATCGGCGGAAAAAACTTACTTTTCATAAATGCTCTGCCGTTCAACAGCAGGCAGCCGTCAGCAGGCAGCAGGCATGTCATTCTGAGGCCGTCAGGCCGAAGAATCTCGTTAAATGCAGTCACTTTGGCATGATTTAGACGAGGATGAAAAGCCTGTTTCACAATGGTTTCGTGTGAAAAGTAACTTTTTCACGTACCGTGAACAGAAAATATGGGAAGGGGCTTTATGGAAGAGTACAGGACGATCGGCCTTGAGGGCTTTGGGGAATACGTGGAGAAAAAGTCACGCTTTATCGGCGCGGTTTATCCGGCGAAGGAGCTTTCGGAGGCGGAGGGCTATCTTCTGGCGGCCCGGAAGAAATATTACGACGCGCGCCACAACTGCTTTGCCTGCATCGTCGGCGAGCCGGGGACGCCGGGCGAGATCCTTCGCTCCAATGACGACGGTGAGCCCGGCGGAACGGCGGGAAAGCCGATGCTGGAGCTTCTGCGCGGCGAAGGCCTCCACTGCGCGGCCGCCGTGGTGACCCGCTACTTCGGCGGGACGCTCCTTGGAACCGGCGGGCTTGTCCGCGCCTATTCCGAGGCCGTGCGGCGGGCGCTGGCCGACGCGGTCATCGTCACGGTGCGCATCGGCGTGGAGATGCATTTCCGGATGAGCTACGCGGCGGCGGGACGGATCCGGTACCTCACGGAAAAAGAAGGACTTCCCCAGCCCGGGCTCGTCTACGGGCAGGATGTGGAGGTCATTCTCCACGTGCCGGCCGCCTCACTCGAAAAGCTCCGGAAGCTGATCCGCGAGGCAACCGACGGCCAGGCCCGGGAAGAGGGCGTGTATGCCGTGAAATATATGATCGACGGCGGGCGCGTGGCCGAGAGCGAGCGGCTGTGAGCACGCAAGAACCTATTTTTTAACATGTCTGATTGAGCTTCGAAAGGAGACGGAGAAAATGACCGATTATGAGATGATCGCCCGGCAGGCGGAGGCTCTGACCGCGGGGGTTTTGCACAGGACCGCGAATCTGGCAAATGTTTCCGCCCTGCTGTATGATTCGCTGGAGGATGTCAACTGGGCCGGCTTTTATCTTCTGGAAGGCGGCCGGCTGGTTCTCGGGCCGTTCCAGGGGAAGCCCGCCTGTGTCGAGATCCCGTACGGCCGGGGCGTGTGCGGAACCGCCGTAAAGGAAGACGCCGTCCAGCTCGTTCCGGACGTGCAGCGCTTCCCCGGCCATATTGCCTGCGACAGCGCCTCCCGCTCCGAGATCGTGCTTCCGCTGCACAGGTACGGAGAGATCTTTGGCGTCCTTGATATTGACAGCCCTCTTTCCGGGCGGTTTTCGGAGGAAGACCGGGCCGGCCTTGAAAAAGTGGCGGCCGTGGTGGAAGCCTTTCTGGTCAGGGAGTAACGGTTATGAGCTTTGAGATCGTTCTTCATGAGCCGGAGCAGCCGGGCAATACCGGCGCCATCGGGCGGACCTGTCTGTGCGCGGGCGCGGGGCTCCATCTGATCCGGCCGCTGGGATTTTCGACGGATGAGAAAAGCGTCCGCCGCGCGGGGCTCGATTACTGGCCGCGCCTTCGGGTACGCGAATATGAAAATCTGGAGGCATTTGCTAAAGCCCATCCGGGCGCGAGGATCTGGTATCTGACCACGAAGGCTCGAAAAACCATCGCCGAGGGGGATTACCGGGACGGCGACTTCCTGATGTTCGGCAAGGAGAGCGCGGGACTGCCGGAGGAGCTTCTCACCCGGCATCCGGAATTCTGTGTCCGGATCCCGATGATGTCCGGAGAGCGATCCCTGAACCTGTCTAATGCGGTGGCGGTCGCTCTCTATGAGGCGCTGCGCCACACGGGCTACGCGGGACTCGAAAAGGCGGGGGACCTGCACCGGCTTTCCTGGTGAGACTTACGCGGCGGCAGTTCATTTTTGCTTTATCTGACGGTTGAAATGTGGTAGTATAGAGATACTTTTCAGGGAGGTGTAGTGTGAAAGAAACCACCAGAGCAGCACCGGATCAAAAAGGCATACAAAACCAAGCCCCGCCGAAACAGAGTATTTCCGGAGCACAGAAGATTAAGTGGAGTTTGCTAACTGATCTTTAGCCCCTGCTTTTCAAGGAAGCGAATTGCTTGCTTAACAGCCTTGGCAAGCTGTTTTTCCTTCAAGTGTTCGGGCATATCCACCTTATAGAGGTCTACGGGATTCCAGACTTCACCGGTAGAAAACATTTCGTAGATGGCAGTTAGGATCATTCTTGCGATGGCAATGATCGCGCGTTTCTTTCCTCTGCGCTTCGCAATGCGCTCATATTTTATGGCGTAATAGGGATTGGCCTTGTCCTTCACGGCGGCATGTGCGACTTCCACCAATGCCGGTTTGAGATATACTCCAGCACGTGAAATGCGGACAGATTTTTTCTTTCCGGCGGACTCGTTATTTCCGGGAGTCAGGCCGGCCCAACAGCAAAGGCGTTTGGAGGAACCGAACTGCGACATATCTACGCCAATCTCCGAAATGATCGTAATGGCAGTATTTCTTCGCACGCCGGGAATTGTGCAAAGCAAATCGATATGGCTTTCGTATTCAGAAACCAACGTATTGATGCAGACATCTACCTTGTCGATCAAATCATCAATATGATACAAATGCTCACGGATAATACCGATACGCAGTTTCTGCTCATCGGTAATGGAGTAACCCTCGATGGATTCGAGAACGGCATCGGCTTTCTTTTTCAGAGAGCGCTGTAACAGGGAAACACAATGCTTTGCGTCAAAGGGCTCGTTGGATGTCAGATAATCCGCAATTGCAGTTGCGGATTTCCCAAACATATCAGACACAACGGAGTCCAGCGCGACATTGCAGACAGTAAAAGCATTCTGAAACCGATTCTTTTCGCTGCTTCTCATAGACATGAGCTTATAGCGATAGCGGGTAAACTCCCGCAGGATACGGATGTTTTTGTCTGGGATGAAGCTGCTTTTCACAAGTCCAATGCGAAACAGATCCCCGATCCACTTGGAATCTTTCGTATCATCCTTGTTTCCCTTTACTGCCTTTACCCATTTGGGGTTTGCGATCACGACCCGAATGTCGCGCTTTTCCAGAATGTTGAACACGGGAACCCAATACTTCCCAGTGGACTCCATGCAGACGTCCAGACACGCATTCTCATGCAGCCAATCGGCAAAGCGGTTCAGATCGGAATTAAATGTTGAAAAGCGTTTCTTCTGATAGTGCGGCTGTAAGCTATCAGTTGGTGACGTAATGATGGTAGCGACCAAAAATCGTTTGTGCACATCAACACCACAACAGGTTGGAAAAACGACTTTCACAAAACTAACCTCCTCGTATTGGAATGGCGAGGAGAACGCAGGGACTGGATCACCAAGCATTTAACAGGTGTTAAAACAATCCTTAGTGTACGGACTCTAGGTGCCACTTATTTGTGCTTGAAAAGGTGATCCCAACACTGATTAACATACTGGCTTGAGCTTCGAGAGCAATCTACGACTCCTCCTACCGTGCGTTGTAGTGTGTGTTCCCCTCAAGCTCATTTTACAAGAAAGGTCGCCGCTTGTCTGCACATCTTTCATTCCTATTTGTGCCAGACGCTTTGCGGCTGGAATGGTTGATTAACATGA
>CACZBB010000139.1 GCA_902779245.1 uncultured Lachnospiraceae bacterium
GAGACAGGAAATCTTTGATTTCCGTCGTCGAACTTATGCTGTGCAGTGCGAAAGCACGAAGCAATCCGTGAATCGGGTGTTTTGACACCCGAACCAATAATAATATGTACGGGGCTGTCACACGTATGACTACGCAGTCACGGCGACAGCACATCTGTCTCGGATTTCCGGTTCCTTCCCGGATTTGTTAGCACTCAACAAAAAAGAGTGCTGATTCTCTCTTGACATTTCACGGAAAAAGCGCTAAACTCCATACAATGAAACCAAAAGAGGCGGGAGCGCTGCCCGAAGCCAATGCCGGCGAGGCACAGACGGCCGCCCCGGATTCAGAACATTTGCATACAAGGAGTGAACAATTATGTCGAAAACAGGAAAGCTTTCCATCAACAGCGAAAACATGCTGCCGATCATCAAAAAGTGGCTGTATTCCGACCACGATATATTTGTCCGCGAGCAGGTGGCCAACGCCTGCGACGCGATCACAAAGCTGAAGAAGCTTGAAGGCGTCGGCGAGTTCCGCCCCGAGACGCCGGTCAATTACGAAGTCCACGTTGAGGTCGATCCGGACGAGAAGACCCTGAAGTTCATCGACAACGGCATCGGCATGACCGAGGAGGAGGTCGAGAAATACATCACCCAGATCGCCTTTTCCGGCGCGAATGAGTTCCTGAAAAAATACGAGGGTAAGACCGACAAGGACCAGATTATCGGTCACTTCGGCCTCGGCTTCTACTCGGCCTTCATGGTCGCCGACGAGGTACACATTGACACGCTGAGTTATCTGGACGGCGCAGAGCCGGTTCACTGGGAGAGCGACGGAGTTTCCGAATACCGCATCGGCAAAGGCACGCGCGAGACGTTCGGCACGACCATCACCCTGTTCCTCAACGATGACGCCTATGAATTCTGCAATGAATACCGCGTCCGCGAGATTCTGCAGAAATACTGCTCCTTCATGCCCACGCCGATCTATCTTGCGGACACCTCGAAGAGTGCCGCGAAACGTGCCGAGGAGGAGGACAAGCGCCGCGAAGAGCGGAACGAAAAGAATAAGAAGGAAGCCGGCGAGCGCGCCGTGAAAGCCGCGAAGAAAGCCGTTGAGACCAGCGAAAAACTGAAAGAAGCCAAGGCAAATGCCGAAGAAGCGCAGGCCGCGCTCGATGCTCTGGCCGCCGACGCCCCCGAGGAAGAGAGATTTGCCGCTGAAGCCGCGAAGAAGGCCGCGGATGAGAATCTTGAGAAGGCAACGAAAGACGACGAAGACGCTAAGGAAAGCGCATTTGCCGGAATGACCGAGGAAGAAGCCCGTACAAAGGCGGAAGCCGATTTCGTGCCGGAAAAGAAGGCGGAGCCGCAGCCCATCAACGATATTCACCCGCTCTGGGCAAAGCGCGCTTCCGAATGCACCGAGGAGGAATACAAGGACTTCTTCCGCAAGGTCTTCAACGACTATAAGGAGCCGCTTTTCTGGATCCACCTGAACACCGAGTTCCCGTTCAACCTCCGCGGCATCCTCTATTTCCCGAAGATCAACACCGAGTACGACGCACTGGAGTCCCAGATCAAGCTCTACAACAATCAGGTGTTCATCGCGGATAATATCAAGGAAGTAATTCCGGAGTTCCTGATGACCTTGAAGGGTGTCATTGACTGTCCGGACCTTCCGCTCAACGTCTCCCGCTCCGCGCTCCAGAACGACGGCACGGTCAAGAAGATCTGCGATTATATTTCCAAGAAGGTCGCGGACAAGCTCACCGGTATGTGCAAGACAAAGCGCGAGGACTATGAAAAGTACTGGGATGACATTGCGCCCTTCATCAAATACGGCTGCATCAAGGACACGAAGTTTGCCGACAAGATGATGGACGCCATGCTGTTCAAGGATCTCGACGACAAATATCTGACGCTGAAAGAATACGCAGAGAAGAATGCGATCGCCATGGAGGCGGCGAAGGCCGAGGATCCGGAAACCGTCAAGACCGGGGACGGCGAGGTGGACGCGGCCACCGGAAACGAGGTGGTGGAAGAAGCCGAGGCGAAGGAGCCGGAGAAATCCACGGTCTACTATGTCACCGATGAGGTGCAGCAGGCGCAATATATTGCCATGTTCCGAAAGGCGGGCAAGGACGCGGTGATTTTAAAACAGAACATTGACCAGCCCTTCATCACGCAGCTCGAGCAGCGCAACAAGAACCTTAAGTTCGCCCGCATCGACGCTGAGGTCGCCGGCGATTTCTCCGAGGGCGAGGTGGCGAAGGACGACGCCGATGCCTTCGTGGAAGCGTTCCGCAAGGCGCTCGGCATGGAAAAGCTCGACGTGAAGGTCGAGAACATGAAGGATGAGGATATTGCCGCGATCATGACCCTTTCCGAGGAGAACCGCCGCATGCAGGATATGATGAAGATGTACGGCATGGGCGCGGATATGTACGGCAGCCAGGAGACGCTGGTGCTGAACGCCGGCCATCCGCTGGTGAAGTATGTGCGCGAGAATGCGGATTCGGCAAATGCTCCGCTGATCGCGCGTCAGCTGTACGACCTTGCGCTCCTCTCCCACAAGCCGCTCTCCCAGGAGGAAATGACCGCCTTCGTGAAGCGCAGCAACCAGATCATGGAACTGCTGGCGAAATAAACGAGCATACATTTTACATTCTGTGCTGCCATACAGAAAACCGGGGGCTCCGCTGTGATCGCACTTTCCGCCATCGCCGCCCGCCCCCTCTGAACGTGAAAAAGGATAGGAAGCCCTTCTCGGGTCTCCTATCCTTTTTTGAAACTGTGTAAGCTTGTTTTGTCTAAGCTGCTTTACAGCGGCTCGGCCGCAATTCCAAAGCTCTTCAGAAACGCCTGCACATAACTGTCCCAGGCATTGTCTAGCGATTTATCCATGTAAAATTTTTTTCGCGCCGTTCCCGTCGTGATCAGAAGCCGCTTGTCCCGAAATGAGACGTTCAGGTAGAGTCCGGTCAGATCGTCCGGATCGTCCGGCAGGCCGCTCTCCGCGAGGAACTCCCGGGATTTTTCCGGGCTCAGCAGAAAAACGAATCGAAAGGAAATCGGGGTGCGCTTGCCGCGGATCAGCGAATAGCAGAATTCCCGGACGCGTCCCCAGGGAACCATGGATTTTGCCTCCTGGCCCGGCTCCTCCGCCGCCGGGTCGTCGTAGGTTTTCTGGAACGTCCCGTCGATCGTATAGGTGCAGAACGTCGTGATCTGCGCCTCCGACAAAAGCCACTCGTCAAAGGTATTCCCCAAAAGGAAGTGCGCCATCATGGCGCGGATCTCACTGATCTTAAATGCGTGCAAGATAGTCTCCTTCCCGGCTGCTCAATGCCTTTCGTGCCGGTCCTTTTCTTCTGTCCTGCCTAAGCTTAGCTTACTGGCTGATCTGGGCTTCGACGAGTCTTGTGCTGTGGTACCGCTCGCGGAGACGCGGCTTGTCGATCTTTCCGGTGGGGTTGCGGAGCACCTCGGCAAAAATGATCTTCCTCGGTCTCTTGTATCGCGGAAGCTCCACGCAGAAGCGGTTGACCTCGTCCTCCGTCAGGGTCTGGCCTTCCTTCACCTGAATGATCGCGGCCGCGATCTCACCGAGCCGCGGATCCGAAAGGCCGATAACCGCGACATCGTGAATCTTCGGATGCGCGGCGAGGAATGCCTCGATCTGGACCGGGTAGAGATTTTCTCCGCCGGAGATGATCACGTCCTTCTTGCGGTCTACGAGATAAATAAAGCCATCTTCGTCCTGCCGGGCCATATCGCCGGTGTGAAGCCAGCCGTTGATGAGGACTTCGTTGGTCGCTTTCTCATCATGATAATAACAGACCATAACGCCGGGTCCCTTGACGCAAAGCTCACCGACCTCGCCCTGCCTGACCGGGACATTGTTCTCGTCGACGATCTTCACCTGCCAGTTATAACCCGGAACGCCGATCGCGCCAACCTTGTGAACATTTTCCATGCCCAGGTGGACGCAACCGGGGCCGGTCGACTCGGACAGGCCATAGTTCGTGTCATACTTATGGTTCGGGAAATACTCCAGCCAGTGCTTGATGAGGCTTGGCGGAACCGGCTGAGCGCCGATGTGCATGAGCCGCCACTGGCTGAGCTGATAGTCTTCTTTCCTGAGTTTTCCGGAATCCAGCGCCGCGAGGATATCCTGCGCCCACGGCACAAGGAGCCATACGATCGTACAATGTTCCTCCGATACCGCGCGGAACACGGCTTCCGGAGAATGTCCCTTAAGAAGAACCCCCTTGCCGCCGGTATACAGGGAGCCGAACCAGTGCATGGTCGCGCCGGTATGGTAAAGCGGCGGGATGCAGAGGAAACAGTCCTCGCGCTTCGTCTCATGATGCTTTGCCTCCATAACGGCCGACTGCATGAGCGCGGAGTGCTTTAAGAGAATCGCCTTCGGGAAGCCGGTTGTTCCGGAGGAATAATAGATCGCCCCGTCATCGGTGTCCTCCACCAGGACCTTCGGCGCGGTCGAGGAGACGTTCGAGGCCATGCGGTAATAATCCTCCGCGTAGGACGGGCAGGAATCACCGACGAAGTACAGGAGCATCTTATCCTTGAGATGTCCGGCAATATCCTCGATACGCCCGATGAACTCAGGACCGTAAAAGACGACATCACAGTCCGCCAGTTTCAGGCAATAATCAATTTCGTCCGCCGTGAAACGGAAATTCAGCGGGACGACAATGGCGCCGGATTTCAAGACGCCAAAGTAGATCGGCAGCCATTCCAGACAGTTCATGAGGAGGATGGCCACCTTCTGTCCCTTGCGGATTCCTTGCTTCAAGAGGAGATTCGCGACACGGTTGGCCTTCTCATCGAAGACCGACCAGGTGATCTGGCGCCGATAATAGGCTGTCGAGGTAGGCTGGATCAGTTCGTATTCCCGCCAGGTCACGCGCTGCTCCTCGCGAATCTCCGGATTGATTTCCACAAGGGCGACATCATCGCCGTAAAGCTTACTGTTTCTCTCTAAGAGGTCTGTGATAGGCATTTTCAGGTATTCCTTTCAGATAAATAATCGTTACATTTGCTCGATCGTATCCTGGTCGGCGATGATATATCCCGCGCGGCGGAGCGCATTCTCCGCGCGTTCGGTCTCGGCAACCCGGAAGATCATGAACGCCTTGTCCTCGCTCTTGCCCGCGAGGGAAGCATACATGTATTCCACGTTCACCTGCGCAATCGTCAGAACCTTCAGGATCGAGTTCAGGCCTCCCACTTCGTCCGGGATCAGGACCGCAATGACCGGGGTGAGGGAATTGATATAGCCGTTGTCCTTAAGGACCGTCGTGGTTTCATAGACGTCGTCCACGATCATGCGCACGATACCGAAATCCTTCGTCTCGGCCAGGGAAAGCGCGCAGATATCGATCTTGGCCTCGGCAAGAACAGCGGTCATCGCGTCCAGCATGCCGGGCTTATTCTCCAAAAAAACGGAAATCTGTCGGATTGCCATGAGAATTCTCCTTTATATAATATAAAACCCCATACCCGCGCCCGGGCAAGCCCGGCGCGGCGAAGGCTTTGGCTCACTGCCTTGATTGAAGCTCCGCATGGCTTCGCGCTCCGCGCTCCCGCCATGCTCCAAACATTCGGAATCCCGCGACGCTTTTGCGTCGCTACTTCCTCATGTTTGGCGTTCGCCAAGGCCTTCGCCTCGCTCGGGCAAGCCCGGCGCGGCGAAGGCTTTGGCTCACTGCTTTGATTGAAGCTCCACATGGCTTCGCGCTCCGCGCTCCCGCC
>CACZBB010000140.1 GCA_902779245.1 uncultured Lachnospiraceae bacterium
GTCCGGTGGGCGGCGCAGATCGCGGACGCGGACAGCTTCGTCAGCAAGAAGAGGAATGAGTATGAATCCGAGGTCGCCCAAGGCGGGACGAACTTCTCCGGCGGGCAGAAGCAGAGGCTTTGCATCGCAAGGGCGGTGGCTTCCAAACCGGAAATCCTTATCTTTGACGATTCCTTCTCAGCTCTTGACTACAAGACGGACAAGACGGTTCGGGGCAGAATTAAGGAGCAGCTCCCGGAGGCCACGAGAGTTATCATTGCTCAGCGTGTCGGCACGATCATGGACGCGGATCAGATCGTCGTTCTGGATAACGGTAAGATGGTCGGGATCGGCAAGCACTATGACCTTGTAAGGAAGTGTCCTGTTTATCAGGAGATCGCCTTATCACAGCTTAGCAAGGAGGAGTTAGGACTATGAATACGAATGCGCAAGCTCCCGTTAAAGAAAAAAACAAGCTGGGTAGTCTCGTAAAATCCTTCAAAAAGTATTATGTCCCGTTTGTGGTCTCGATCATCCTGTTGATGGTGTCCGTGATCTTCACGATCCTTACGCCGGGCACGATCCGCAGCCTGACCAATGAGCTCAGCCCCGTCGGGAAAACGGCGGTCAACGGCAACTTCGTCGTCAACATGCAGAATGTCCTTTTCTTCGCCACCCGCCTGGTGATCTACATTGCCACCTCGTTCGTGACCAGCTTTGGATCCGGGTTCATTCTGAATACCATCATTCAGAAGTATTCGAAGGACATCCGCCGTCAGATCTCCGAGAAGATCAACAAGATGCCGCTGGATTATTTCGACACCACCCAGACCGGTGATATCCTTTCGGTCATCACCAACGATGTCGATACCCTCAGCACCTCCCTGCAGAACAGCGTCGGCCTTCTGGTGCAGTCCGGCGTCATGCTGATCGGCGTGTTCATCGCGATGTTCCTCGCCTGCTGGCAGATGGCCCTCGTCGTCGTCGCTTCGCTTCCGGTCATGCTGATCATCATCGGCCTCACCTTCAAGTTCGCGATCCCGCTGTTCGACCAGAACCAGAAGCTGCTCGGTGAAGTGAACGCGACCGTCGAAGAGAATTATTCCGGTCAGCTTGTCATCAAGGCTTTTAACGCCGAAGACAAGAAGGTCGAGGAATTCAGGGGAAAGAATGACAAGTTCGGCAATATCCTGTACAGGTCTCAGGCGATCGGTACCCTGATCGAGCCGGCCATGTCCTTCGTCTCCTACATCACCTACGCGGCGGTCCTGATTGTCGCCGGCCTGCTTTTCGCCAATGGCTCCATCGCGGACATCGGCGTCATCACCGGCTTTATCGTATACGTTTCCCTCTTCCAGGAACCGCTTGCGCAGATCGGCCAGGCGGCCAGCACGATTCAGCTCGGAACCGCGGCCTGCAACCGTGTCTTCACGTTCCTTGAGCTCGAGGAGCTTCCGGATGAAGGCAATAAGCCGATGCTTCTTGACCACAGCAAGATCCGCGGCGAGGTGGAATTCAAGGATGTCTGCTTCGGCTATGACCCGAAGAAGCTGACCATCAGGAACTTCTCCGGCAAGATCAAGCCCGGCATGAAGGTCGCCATCATCGGTCCGACGGGCGCCGGCAAGACCACGCTTGTCAACCTGCTGATGCGCTTCTACGAGATCACCAGCGGCGATATCCTGGTGGACGGCGTGTCCATCAAGGAGATGTCCCGCAGCGAGCTGCGCGATATCTTCGGCATGATCCTGCAGGAGACCTGGGTCATCAACGGTTCGCTCAGAGAGAATATTGTCTATAACCTGCAAAATGTTGAGGAAAAACGGCTCAACGAGATTCTGGAGGAGACAAATCTCAGCCATTATGTTTCCACGCTGCCGCAGGGTATTGACACGGTCATCCAGAAGGAAAGCGCGCTTTCGGCCGGACAGAAACAGCTGGTCACGATCGCGAGAGCCATGGCCGAGAACGCTCCGATGCTGATCCTCGACGAAGCGACCAGTAATGTTGATACGAGAACCGAGATCCTGATCCAGAAGGCCATGGATACGCTGACGAGCGGCAGAACGAGCTTCGTCATCGCGCACAGGCTTTCCACGATCAAGAACGCCGACCTGATCTTCGTCATGAAGGACGGCAATATTGTCGAGACCGGCAACCATGATTCCCTTATGGCTGAAGGCGGCCTTTACAGTGAGATTTATAATTCTCAGTTTAATTAATTACGAAAGAAGGATTATTACATGTCGGTTCTGTTCATTATTTTGGGTATTCTGCTGGTTATTGTCGGTTTTTCCTGCATCTTCACCCCGCTGCTTACGTTCCTGGGCGCAGGCTACTTCATCCTGATCTTGGTCGGTGTTTTCGGCGTTCTCGCCATCGTCAATGCCTGCACCAGCAAAAAATACGGGATCAACTTTGTTTTCGGTATCCTGAGTGTCATCTTTGTCGTCATCATGCTGTTTTTCCCGAACACGGTGCTTGTCGCCGACGGCCTGATGCTGTATCTGACCGCCGCCTGGTTCATCCTGATGGGTATCGTCACGATCGTCAACGCGGTGGCGGAGACGAAGCCGGCGGGCTCCGGAATGTGGGTCCTGCAGCTGATCTTCGGCATTCTGTCCGTGATCGTCGGCATCATTGCCATCTTCCATCCGATGTTTATGGCAATCTCCATCGGCGTCCTGATCGGCATCTTCTTTATCGATACCGGCCTTACCCTGATGTTCAGCAGCGCCTCTGCCGGCTGATCAGCCCATCGCGCTTCCGACTGTCGGAAGCGCATAAAGCGCATCGCGAAATATCTGTTTTCTGCGCCTGCCGGCATCAAGCCGGCAGGCGTTTTATGCGGGGAGCCGGGGCCGGCTGTCACGGATCCGTGTGGCGTATTTCTGCCGGAGGGCGATTGAAATACGGAAGACCTTCGCTGACCTGCGTTTTACCATCGCCCGCAGGGCGATTTCATTGCAAAACGCCATCGTTTCTGGTCACCGTGTGACCAGAAACGATAGCGGCAATAGGAATGGGATTTTTAGGGTGACATGCCGTTCTCCTGCGTGTATAATAATAGTATACGATAGCTAAAATTTATATACGATATTTCCGGTCAGCTTTCAAGGATCAGAGAGTTCTTCTGAACTGCGGTTCCCGCGAACGGAGTGAACAGAGGAACGATTCGGAATTGAAAATACGCTGTGTATGATGCGGGAAATTTTAGCTTAGATGGTTTGCGGAATTTTTGGAGGAGCTATGAATACGACCATGATATCCCTTCTGGAAAACATGCCGGGTATGACATTTATCAAGGATGCGAAGACCGGAGTCTATCTTGCCTGCAATCAGGCCTTTGCCGCGTACGCGCATAAGGAGACGCCCCGCGGAGTTGAGGGGCTTACGGATGAGGAAATCTTCGACCCGGTGACGGCCGCGCATTTTGTGGAGGATGACCGGATAGCTCTCTCTATGGATAAGCCTTACATTTTTTACGAGGATGTGATGGACGCCGGCGGCAGCCCCCGGCAGTTCCAGACCACCAAGATGAAATATACCGATTCCGAGGGGCGGAAGTGCCTCCTCGGAATGTGCCAGGACGTGACGGATATGGTCCGCATCCGGCGGGAAAACGCTTCGACGAAGGAAGCTTATGAGAAGGCGAGGAACAGAAGCGTCATCTATAATCACCTCGCCCATGCCCTGGCCCGGGATTATTTGGATCTTTTTTATGTCAATATGGAGACGAATGAGCTGATCGAGTTCCATACGGATGACAGCCGCGGCGTGCTCACGGAAGCGCGGCAGAGCGCGGATTTTTTCGAGGGCTGCGAGAGGGACGCGAAAATCGTCCTACATCCGGAGGACCGCGAGAAGTTTATCAAAGCCATGAACCGGGAATTCCTCAAAAAAGCGTTTTCCGTGTCCAAGGTGTTTGAGATGACCTATCGGGTTCGGAAAGAGGAGAGCTATGCTTATGTGAATATGCAGGTCACCCAGATGGAGGATGATCCGCGCATCATCGTGATCGCCGTTTCGGATATCGAAGAACTTATGCGCCAGCGCCGGGAGGAGGAGCGGATCCGGGAGGAGCGGATCGTCTACGCCCGCCTTCACGCGCTCACGGGCAATTTCCTCTGCGTATATGTGGTGGATCCGGAGACGGAGAATTACCATGAGTTCAGCGCCACCGCGAATTATACGGAGAACTTCTCCCAGTCCAAGGACGGAACGGACTTTTTCGGAACGGTCCGTCAGGTGGCCCATCTGTTTAACCATCCGGATGACCTGAAGCTCTTTTTATCTTTATTTACCAAGGAAAATGTCCTGGCCGAGATCGCGAACTGCGGGATCTTTACGATGGATTACCGTGTCATGATGGAGGGCAAGCCCCTGCATGTCCAGATGAAGGCCGCCATGGTGGAGGAGAAGGACGGCCCCCGCCTGATTGTCGGTCTTAACGATGTCGACGCGCAGTTCCGGCAAAAAGAGATCGAGCGGGAGATCGCAAGGCAGAAGGACATCTATGACCAGATTACCGGGAGCCTGGCCGAGCAGTACGATACGCTTTACTACATCGACCTTGAGACCAGCACCTACAACGAGATCTCCTCGACCGACGAATATAAAAAGCTGAACGTCCCGGCGACGGGCAAGGACTTCTTCGCGGAGAGCCGCAGAAGCATCCGCAAGTATGTGCATCCCGAGGAACAGGAGAAAGCGCTCAACTATCATTATAAGGATGTCATGCTGGAGAACCTGAAAAGCAGGAATTCTTTTTCGCTGTCCTACCGCCTGGTTGTAGACGGCAGGGTCCGGCATATCCGCCACACGGAGATCCTGGCGAGAGATCGAAAGCATCTGATTGTCTGTATTGAAAACATAGATGCGGAGGTAAAGGCCCAGCAGGAGCTTAAGGCGACCCAGATGAAGAGCGTTACCTACACGCAGATCGCCGAGCGGCTGGCCTCCCACTATGATCTGATCTACTATATCGACTGCGACAGTCTCCATTACGATGAATACTCCACCAAGAAAAAATCCGGCGAGCTGAAAGTTCAGAGCTCCGGGAAGAACTTCTTTGCCGCGTCCAGAAAAAATGTAGACCGTCTGATCTATTCCGAGGACAGGGAGCGGATCCGGCTCTTCCTTGACCGGGATCATCTGATCTCTTCGCTCGAAAACCAGCGGCAGCTCGTGGAGGACTACCGCATGAACATCGCGGGCGGAAAGACGCAATATACGCGCATGTCGGTGACGTATTCTTCGGATCACACGCACTTTATCATCTGCGTGGAAAACCGTGACGAGGTCGTGAAAAAGGAGCAGGAGCAGCTTGCCGCGCTGACGATGGCCAATGAGATGGCCCGCAGGGACGGACTTACCCATACGAAAAACAAGACTGCCTATCATGAGATGGAAAAGGAACTGCAGAGCCAGATCGACCAGGGAAATATCGCTTTCGGGCTGGTGGTCTGTGATATTAACGGCCTGAAGGTGATTAACGACACGGAGGGTCACAAAGCGGGAGATGAGTATATCAAAACCTCCTGCAGCCTGATCTGCCATATCTTCAGCCACAGCCCGGTGTTTCGGATCGGCGGCGATGAATTCGTCGTTATTCTCCGGGGCCAGAATTACGAGGCCCGGGAAAGCCTTCTGTCAAGGCTTCGCCGGCAGGTGGAGGAAAATTCACGCATCGGGGAAGGCCCGGTGGTCGCCAGCGGCCTGGCGGTCTACCGTTCCTATGAGGATCCTTCCGTGGAGGCGGTCTTTAACCGGGCAGACAGCCTACCGAGGAACGGCGGATCATTCTGGATTCCCTGTTTAAGTCCTTCGAGGTGGTCGCGGAAGGCACCTATGTGTTCCTGTGCGACATGAAGTATGATTTCTCCCGCTGGTCAAAAAGCGCGGTCGATATCTTCGGCCTTCCTTCCGAATATATGTACGGGGCGGGAGATATCTGGGAAAGCTGGATCCATCCGGAAGACCGTGCAGCATATCATAAGGGCATTGACGATATTTTTTCCGGATTCGCTTCGGGACATGATATGCAGTACCGCGCCAGGCGCTTGACGGGAGAATATGACGTGTGTACCTGCCGCGGCATCGTGATCCGCGACCTTGCCGGCGAGCCGGATTATTTTGCCGGCACGATCCGGAATCACGGCATGCAGGGTCATATCGATACGCTGACGGGGCTTCGGAACCAGTATGGCTTTTTCGAGGATCTGGAAGGCTGCATCAAGAGAAATACCGGTGTCAGCGTCTGCCTGTTCGGCATCAGCCGGTTTACCGAGATCAATGAAATCTACGGCTATAATTTCGGAAACCGCGTGCTGCAGATTTACGCGAGGCGCGTCTTCGAGAAGGTTGGAAACGCGGGCCATACCTACCGGCTGGACGGCACGAAATTCGCGGTGATCAGCAATACGCTGTCCATCGCGGAAATGCGGGAGAAATATAACCGCTTCCGCGATTATCTGCATGACGGTTTTGAGGTGGATGATAAAAAGCTTCTGCTCGACCTGCACTGCGGCGCCCTCCGGCTCCATCATTTCGATATTGATTCTCAGACGGCTTATGCCTGTCTCAATTACGCGGACGAGGAATCCAAGCTTCGCCGCCAGGGAGACATGGTGGAGTTCAACAACGATGCCGGCGAGAACAGCCACGAGAGGCTTGAAAGGCTCCACGCGATCCGCCTTTCCATCACGCATGGCTTTGAAGGCTTCTATCTTCTTTTCCAGCCGGTCGTGGACGCGAGAACGGAGCGGCTGATCGGGGCGGAAGCCCTTCTCCGCTGGAAAAATGACCAGTACGGCATGGTTCCGCCGGATGAGTTCATCCCGATCCTTGAGACGGACCCGCTGTTTCCGGAGCTTGGAGAATGGATCCTCCGGGAATCCATCCTGGCCTCGAAGGAAATCCTGAAGGATCGGCCGGATTTTGTCATCAATGTTAACCTCTCCTACGCGCAGATGGAGAAGCCGGGATTTACCGATATGGTGTTCCGGATCCTGGATGACCAGGGTTTCCCGCCGGAGCATCTCTGCCTTGAGGTGACGGAGCGGTGCCGGCTGCTGGATCTTAAGCTTCTGAAGGACGTGATCGACCGGCTCAGAGACGGCGGGATCCTGATCGCGCTGGATGATTTCGGGACCGGCTTTTCGGCGGTCGGCCTGCTCAAGGAGATTCCGTTCGACATTATCAAGATCGACCGAAGCTTTGTCCAGGCCATCGAGGAGAAGGAGATCGACCGGCAGCTCATACGGAACATCGTCGAGCTGGCCGCCATCTTCGGCGCGAAGGTCTGCGTCGAGGGGATCGAAACGCCGGGCATGCGCGATATCCTGCAGATCTACCGTGTGGGAAGCTTCCAGGGGTATTATTATTCAAAACCCATACCGCCGGAGGAGCTTCTGGACCTGAAAAAACAACCTCATGAATGACCCGGACAGAACTTCGGCGGGAACCGCAGCGGTTGGCTGACGATTTCTCGGAATTTCCGCAAATTTTCCTTGAATGCTTTCGGATTTTTTAGTACAATGAGAGTTAGCGTTTTATCATTTCGAAAACGGGAGGTTATTCATGAACGTTTATACGACAGACAGGATTCGCAACGTGGTTTTGCTCGGACACGGCGGGGCCGGAAAGACGACCCTGACTGAGGCGATCGCGTATCTCTCCGGCATCACAAACCGCTGCGGCACCGTCGCCGACGGCAACACCGTCAGCGATTATGATAAAGAAGAGATCCGCCGGAAATTCTCCATCGGCGCGAGCGTTGTCCCGGCCGAGTGGAACAAGTACAAGATCAACATCATCGACACGCCCGGATATTTTGATTTCGTGGGCGAGGCGCAGCAGGCCGCCGGCATCGCCGACGCCGCCGTCATCGTCATTTCCGGCAAGGACGGCATTCAGGTCGGCACGGAAAAGGCGTGGGAGCTCTGCGAGCAGTACAAGCTGCCGAGGATGTTCTTCGTGACGGGTCTTGACAACGACGACGTTTCCTACCGTACCATCGTGGAGAGCCTGCAGGAGCTTTACGGCAAGAAGATCGCCCCGATCAATATGCCGATCCGTGAGAACGGCAAGTTCACGGGCTATGTCTCCATCGTCAAGAAGCATGGACGTAAGTATGTGAACAAGCAGGATGCGGTTGAGGTTCCGGTTCCGGATTATCTGGAAGAGTATCTGGAGACCTATTATGATTCCCTGATGGAGTCTGTCGCCGAGACCAGCGAGGAGTTCATGGACCGCTATTTCTCCGGCGACGAGTTCTCGGAGAACGAGATCGTCGCGGCCCTCGCGACCAACGTCCGCGACTGCTCGATCGTCCCGGTGAGCATGGGCGCCCCGGTCAACCTTCACGGCGTTTCGACGCTCCTTGACGATATCGTCGAGATCTTCCCGGATCCGTCCCAGAGACCCTGCAACGGCGTCCAGCAGAAGACCAATGCCATCTTCGAGGCGAATTATGATTTCCAGAAGGCGAAGACCGCCTATGTCTGGAAGACGATCGCCGACCCGTTCATCGGAAAATACAATTTCATCAAGGTCTGCTCGGGCGTTCTGAAGGCGGACGACACGCTTTATGACGTGCAGCGCGAGTCCGAGATGCGTCTCGGCAAGCTCTATGTCATGACGGGCAACAAGTCCCAGGAGATCAGCGAGCTCTTCGCGGGCGACATCGGCGCCCTGGCGAAGCTCGGCGATGTCATGACGGGCGATTCGCTCTCCTCCAAGGCGAACCCGGTGGTCTATCCGAAGACCGTCCTCTCCACCCCGTACACGGTCAAGCGCTACAAGGCCGTGAAGAAGGGCGACGAGGATAAGGTGGCTTCCGCGCTCGCGAAGCTGGCCGCTGAGGATCAGACCTTCAAGAATGAGCTTGACGCGGCGAACCGCCAGAGCCTGATCTACGGCATCGGCGAGCAGCAGATCGAGATCATCAAGAGCAAGCTGAAGGAGCGCTACAAGGTCGATATCGAGCTTATGGATCCGAAGGTCGCTTTCCGCGAGACGATCCGCAAGAAGTCCGATGTGGATGCCAAGTACAAGAAGCAGACCGGCGGCCACGGCCAGTATGGTCACGTCAAGATGCGCTTTGAGCCGAGCGACGACATGCTTAAGCCCTACGAGTTCGCGATCGAGGTCGTCGGCGGCTCCGTTCCGAAGAACTA
>CACZBB010000141.1 GCA_902779245.1 uncultured Lachnospiraceae bacterium
AATTTTCTGAAAATTTAACTAATTGTCGCTATGTCTAAGGGTACGGCACTGCTCTTTCCTCCTGTTTTTCAGGCTATTCCAGCCAAAAGGGCAGACTGGAGATAAACCGTTAAGCTTAAGGCGCCGCGGAGCTGCATTCCGCAAAAAACACCCCTTCTCCGGTGTGCGAAAGCCGGGGAAGGGGTGTTTTTCAGATTTTTTCAATGAACGAGAGCAGTTCTTCGGCCGCTCCTTCATGCGCCATCACGCCGATTTTGGCATAAAAGCCGTTCTTCGGTATGAAGAACTCGTAATCTTCCATTTTATTTTGGGAGTCTTCGTCCTCCGTGTATACCGCCGGATGCTCTTCTCCGGCAAATGTTATGGTCTTTATTTCAGGCATGTCTTCGGCGATGCCAAATTCCTCATACAAATCGTACATTTCCTGATGCTGCTTTTCGACAAATGCCTTTTCGTCCAGACCCTGATATGCTTTTTCACAGTTCGCGATCAGAACCTGGATCTCATTCGGATCATCGCCCTTAAAGGCCGTCAGATAGATGCCGCTGTAGCCCTTGCCGGTCATTTCGGTGAGAGACATCGGGTTGACGGAAGCATCATCGAAATCAATCGCTTTCAGTGTCCATCCCTCCGGTACGGTCAGGCGGAGACCAAAATACGTGTTTTCGTAGACATTTCCCTTCAGCGTTCCGACGATGGCCGCTTCCTCCTCGGCGCTCAGATCCCTGACGATCTGCGGGACCGAGTACGAGGGAGCCTTTTTGCCGCCGGCATCCTTCCCGCTGTCCGTTTTGGCGTCAGAGGCGGTTTGTGGCTTCGTGGAGGTCTCTGCTTTCGGGAGCGTATTTCCGGCACAGGCCGCAAGGCTTCCGCACAGCATCCCCGCCAGTAAAAGCACGAGTATCTTTTTCTTCATAGGATAACAGACTCCTTTTGATGATTTTCGCCGCGGCCCGGTATCCCAGACCTTAAATTCCGAGGTTTAATTGAGCGGTTTTGCGAACCTCGTCCTCCGCCGCGAGGAAAGCGCGGACGACTTCGGGATCGAAATGGCTGCCGGAGCCTTCGCGGATGATGTCGAGCGCCATATCGACCGGGAAAGGCTCCTTGTAGCTGCGGCGGGAGACCAGGGCGTCGAAGACATCCGCGACGGCCATGACCCGCGCCGAAAGGGGGATATCCTCTCCGGAAAGGCCGGCCGGGTAGCCGGTGCCGTTCCATTTTTCGTGATGACAGGCGGCCAGATTTTTCGCCTCATTGAGATAGTCGGAGGATTCGCCGACGATGGAGATGGTTTTCTCGATGATCTCGCTGCCTGCCGCCGCGTGGGTCTTCATGAGCGTGAATTCCTCATCGGTCAGCCGGCCGGGCTTGTTGAGGACCGCATCGGGCACCTGAATCTTGCCGATATCGTGGAGCGGCGCGGAGTTGACGACCTCCTCAATGTACTCGTCCGTGATCTGATCAGCATATTTGCTGTCCTCCTGCAGCTGCCGAAGAATGATTTCACTGTAAACCGCCGTCTTCCGCACATGATCGCCCGTGCATTTGTCGCGGCTCTCAACGATATCCGCAAGGACAAGGATCAGCCCGTTCTGCAGCCTCCGGATCTGCTCGCCCTTCTGCAGCGCGTCGTCAATGTAATGCACGGTCGCGGAAGTGGCTTTTTTATACGCTTCGTAAAGATTCTCGATTTCATCACCTGTATGAATTTCCAACTCGTTGATGGCTTTCAGCCCCTCCTTTCGTGCATCCGCCGTGTCAACGGTGAAGCTGGTGGCGACGTCGGCAATGGCGTTGACGGGATGAATGATCGTGCGCTCGGCGATCCAGACGGCATACGTGCGGATGAGGACGAGGAAGCCGAGGAAAAGGGAGATGAGCCTCGCCAGGAAGGCGATCTCCGTAGAATTCAGGCGGTCCATCGCGAGATCGACCCCGATGTAGGCCAGAGGAACGCCCTTGTCATCGAGGATCGGCTGGTAGACAGAAAACAGCCAGCCGAAGCTGTCATTCGTGATGTCCGAGGTGACACCCCTTCCCGAAAGGAACTCGTTAAGATATTTGCCGATCGTGGAATCATGCTCAAGGACATCGCCGGGCTCGTCCGCCTCCAGATGGGGCGTGTCGAGATCGAAGACGACGTGGCTGCCGTCCTCCGCGATCTTGTAAATGTAGAGGTACGTGATTTCGGGAGAGGACTCGCGGAGCGCGTAAAGAAGCTCCTCGAAGTCTTCGTAGCCCTCGACGGCCCGGCCGCGTTCGAGATAATCCCCGATCTTCTCCTTGTCGATTTTGGAAGCGATGACCTGCGTGACGCAGCGCCCCCGCTCTTCGTAGGCGGCCAGCGTTGAGCCGTGGTATTGGAAAATGCTGATGCCGATCGCCGCGGCGGCGACCAGGGAGGTCGTGGTCGTGACCAGGAACGTCAGCTTTCGGCGGATAGAGAATTTCGGATCGCCTTTCTGCCTGCGTTTGGTAAAAATATTGATAAAATACCATTGAGCGCCGCGAAAATGCTCGCCCAGGCGTGCCGGCAGGAGCCGATAGAACAGGATCGCGATCAGGACGACGACGGTCTTGTCGACAATATCCACCAGGAAGCAGGAGAGGAGGTTCGAGAGGAAATAGCCCATGGGGACTGCGGAGTTGATGGCTGCCGCCATGTCCACGGCGTAGCCTTCCCCAAAGCTGTAGCCGCCGATCAGCCATGTCAGTAAGCCGCCGCCTGCGCCGCCGATGAAGGCAATGGTCAGGATCGTGAGGAGAATGTATTTTACCCGTACATGCCGCAGATGCTCCGCGAACCGGACGACCGCCGCGGCGATCATCACGCTGAACACGCAGTAATACATCGTTACGGGATCGAAAATGCCGAGGAGAATATTGGTAAGAAAGCCTGCCGTGATGCAGGGGATGCCGCCGCCGAGCAAGGCGGTCAGAACCGTACCGATGCCGTCGAGGAAAAGCGGAAGACCAAGAAAACCGTTCAGCTTTGAGCCGAGAATGTTCAGTGCAATGCCTAGCGCGATGATGCAGATGAGAGAAAGCCATGAGTACTTCGATGTATTTGACTTGTTTTTGGACATAATGATCTTCCCCAAAAATCACCTTTTGATATATGGATATTATAGCTTTCCCGTTGTAAGGATTCAAGAGCCGCACGAGAAAAAGGTCAGTTACTTGAACGAAAAAAAGCCGGGGCGGCGGTCCGCCCCGGCTTTTCAATTGCCCGGTTCCTTTGGTCAGGTCCTGCGGTTTTTCCGCGGAGCTTCCGTGCGCGCATTCGCTTTTTCGGCGCGCAGACTTTTCATGCGGTAATGCCCGGGCGTCATTCCGTAAGCTTCCCGGAATCGCCGTATAAAATACGAGACGCCGGAAAAGCCCACGCTCGCGGCGATCGCGGTGACCGCCCGCTCCGTTCCGCGAAGCAGCGCCGCCGCGCGCTCAAGGCGTGTATCCTCAAGATAGCCGGTAACGCTTACGCCCACCTCCCGCAGAAAGATCCGGGCAAGCTCGGCCGGCTTCGCGCCGGCAAAGGCCGCCAGCGTATTTAGGGTGATTTTTTCCCTGTAATGTGTCTGGATATAGGCCCGAACCTCCGGGAGCTTCCGCCGGACGAGCTCTGCGCTGCTTTCCGAAGCGGCTCCGCAGTCCGCCTTCACCGGGCTAAGCTCCACGGTTCCCAGGAGCACGACCCCGACCGCGGGCTGCCGGAGCCTGTCAGGCGTTCCCGGCGGCAGCATCCCGCCCTTAGAAGCCGGATAAAACGGCCGGCACTCAAAAGCATTTGTCAGATCAGCATTTTCCGAAACCCTTAAGACCTTTCCGCCATGCATAGTAAGTATCCCCCCTGTCATACATTTGTCATAATGTGTCAACCTTGCCGCGCATATACGCTGCATTTCCCTGGTTCCCGCGTATATTACACGAATTGTATGCCAAATGCAATGTTTTCGGAGGATTTCAGCCATATTTTTATATTTTAGGTTTAATTTCTTAAATTTTTGGTAAATTTTTTCTCGGCGGATCATCTGTAGGCCTGCACGGCCTTGCAGTACTTATACAGGGCAACGACAGCGTTGACTTCGTCGTTGATCACGCCGGTCTTCGTTTTGTCGAGAACGGCTTTCACGAAGGACATCGCGGAGACCTGCACCGTGGTCACGTAGCTCCCGGTTTTAAGACGTATATTGTATTTGTTCCCGAGTCTGTAGGCTTCGATGTTCGGGATCGAGAGGCGGATACGCCCGTCCTCCAGGGTCTGCACCTCAGCTGTCTGTCCGTCTACCGTCGCCGTGGGCGTGCCCGTATAGCCGCTGACCGGCGTGAAATAAATGTTGAGCATCGTGTTTGATTCCAGTGTGAGCGACAGGGAAACCTTATCGATCCATTTGCCGCGCGCGACCTTAATGCCCATGTCGGCAACGTCTGCCCGGGCCTTATTCACGTCCGCCTCGGTGTACGCGGCATAATATTTGTCCATTTCCTCGTGCTTTTCACCCACGGTCCAGCCGTTCTGCGCGGCAAGGTACGGCTGCGCGTAATGCCCGTAGTCCGCGATCGCCCGGATCAGCGCCACAGTCTGTTCGCTAAAATTCATGTTTTCGGAGGCTTCGACATACCTTTTTACCGAGTACGTATCTGTAACCTCCGCAGCCTCTCCCTTCTGCCGATAGTGGAAGACCGCCGTAATCTCGTCCGCCATCTGCACGGAATTCACATAGCAGGTGAAACGATAGTATTTTCCCGAATCCTGCGCCACCTGCGGCACGTTCGCGTCGAAGGGGATCGTGGTCGTCACGCCCTGCACGGTAAGCTCCATGCTGCTGTCCGAGTAGTCAAGCTGAGCGGCCTTCGGCAGATCCATGTAGAAATTGACGCCGATCGTGCCGGAGAGCACCAGCGAGTGGCCCGCAAAGCAGGGGTTCACCGGTTCTACGACGATCACCTCGGCGGGGTCGGTCGTCACCGTAAACTCATCGTCATCTCCGAATTTCGCCAGGATCTCGCAGTAGTAATACGTTGTCCCAGCCTCCGTGCCGGCCGGGACATTCAAGGTCTCCGATCCGGCACCGTCAATCACTTCTCCGTTGGTCTTGCCCTTGTACCAATGGTAAAAGTATTCGAATGAGCCGTCCAGCGTGTCCGTTCCCTCCACGCGAACGCTGCCGTCGTCGCCATCCGCAACCAGCGTCTGCGTTTTAGGCGCAATGCTCGTCTTCTGAGTATTGGCAAATGTGACCGACGCGGTTTCATCTGCGGGGACGGTGCCGGAGGCGCCGGTGGACGTCGTCGCAAAGAAGGGGTTTCCCTTCTGCTCCACGGTAAATGTAAGACCCGCGGGGAGGTTCGCTGCCGTGACGCTTTGGCCGTCTTTCAGCGTGAAGGTGGCTTCGGCATCGGTAAAGGTCAGATCGCCGTACGTTCCGGCAAAGCCTTCTTCCGCGTTCGTGAGCTTTACCGTGTACCGGAAGTCTGTATCCTTGTCCGAGGCGTAGCCGTTCGCGATGTTCATCGCAATGCTCAGGCTGCCCGTCTGCGGCGTCCAGCCGGCATAAAGGGTGGTATCCCCGGTCACGGTGTCCTCATTGAAATCCCACGCGTTCGTGCAGCCGCTTTCCTTGAACCAGCCGCCGAAGGTCCAGCCCGTCGCTGTCGGTTCGTCCGGGGCGGTGATCTTCGAGCCGTGCGCCACGTTCTCGATCTTGTCCGGAGCCGTTCCGTGGCCGTTAGCGTTGAACGTCACCGTGTAC
>CACZBB010000142.1 GCA_902779245.1 uncultured Lachnospiraceae bacterium
CTGGCCGCTGGGAGCGGTGTTTATCGTGCTGGCCCTCTGGATGATGTTCCGGAATGAATTCGTGCTTAAGCATCTTTATCTGATTTTCGGGCTGACGGTTCTGGCCGGCGGCCTGATCGATCTTTACCATTATATCCGGATCCGCCTCACGTACGGCGAGCCGGAGATCCTGCCGATCCTGGTGTCCGCGATCTCGGCGATCCTCGGGATCGTGATCCTTGTGAATCCATTTGCGGGCAGCGACGAGATCTTTCGTTTTTCCGGCGTCGCCTTTCTCGGAAGAGGCGTGCTCAGCCTGCTGTATTATCGAAAGCTGCAGGAAAAAAATTAGCGACTCACGCCGCATTCGGAAAAAAACTCCTTGCCTGCTGCAAAAATGCGATTCATCCGAGGCCCCTGTCAAGAAAAAATGCTTGACAGGGGCCTCGGAATGTCGTATACTTGCCAACATGCGGCGGCTGCGCGGGCATAAAACCTGCGGAAGGTAAAGCGGCACGGCCGCGGAAGGGGCGGCGGGATGGAAGAAATCTATGAAAAGACCCTGCTCTTTGACTTTTACGGCGAGCTCCTGACGGAGCGGCAGCGGAATATTTTCCGCGAGGTCGTTTTCGAGGACTGCTCGCTCGGAGAAGTGGCGGAGACGCACGGCATCAGCCGTCAGGGCGTTCACGACATGCTCCGCCGCACGAAAAAAGCCCTTGAAGGCTATGAAGAGAAGCTGGGACTGGTTAAAAAGTTTCTATATATAAGGCAGCGGGCGGAGAAGATTCGCACGCTGACACAGGATGCGGAGATCTCGGTTTTATCGCGGGAGATTCTGGAGGTGCTGTAAGGCGCCGCGAAGTCCCGGAAAACCTTTCGCTGAGGCTTTTCGTTTCGCGCGGACAGTCCTTGCGGGCGAGAGTCCGGCCCGGGTGTGAACAGGAACGATCATTTTTCGCTTAAAAAACGGAAAGGGGTGGGCCGATGGCATTTGACAATCTGACAGATAAACTGCAGAACGTATTTAAGAAGCTGCGCTCGAAGGGCATGCTCACCGAAAAGGATGTCCACGAGGCGATGAAGGAGGTCAAGATCGCCCTCCTGGAGGCGGACGTCAACTTCAAGGTCGTCCGGCAGTTCACGCGCAAGGTGGAAGAGAAGGCGATCGGCGAGGACGTCATGAACGGCCTGAACCCGGCGCAGATGGTCATCAAGATCGTCCATGAGCAGATGATCGAGCTCATGGGTTCGGAGATGACGGAGATCCCGCTTCAGGGCGGCCGCACGGTGATCCTGATGGCCGGTCTTCAGGGCGCCGGCAAGACCACCACGGCGGCCAAGCTCGCCGGAAAATATAAATCGAAGGGAAAGCGGCCGCTGCTGATCGCGGCGGACGTCTACCGCCCGGCGGCGGTGAAGCAGCTCCAGGTCAACGGCGAAAAACAGGGCGTTCCGGTATTTGCCATGGAAGGCAGCCGGGACGCGGTCGGCATCGTACAGGCGGGACTCGACTATGCGAAGGAAAACGGCCACAACATCATTATTGTGGATACGGCCGGACGACTCCAGATCGATGAAGCCATGATGCAGGAGCTCTGCGATATCAAGGCGGCCGTAAAGGTCGATTTTACCGTCCTCGTGGTCGATGCCATGACCGGTCAGGAAGCCGTCAACGTCGCGAAGACCTTCGTCGACAAGGTCGGCATCGACGGCGTGATCCTCACAAAATGTGACGGCGATACGCGCGGCGGCGCGGCACTTTCCATCAAGGCCGTGACCGGCAAGCCGATCCTCTACGTCGGCATGGGCGAAAAGCTGTCGGATCTGGAGCAGTTTTATCCGGACCGCATGGCCAGCCGGATCCTCGGCATGGGCGACGTGCTCTCCCTCATCGAAAAAGCGGAAGCGGCCTTCGATGAGAAGCGCGCGGCCGAGATGCAGGAGAAGATGCGCAAGGCCAGCTTCGGCTTTGACGATTATCTGGAAAGCATGCAGCAGATGAAGAAGATGGGCGGCCTTGAGAGCGTCCTTTCGATGCTTCCCGGCATGGGCGGGAAGATGAAGGACATCTCCGGCATGGTGGACGAGGGTGCTCTGAAAAAGACAGAGTCCATTATCCTTTCGATGACGCCGAAGGAACGCTCGAATCCGGACATTCTGAACATTTCCCGCAAGCAGCGGATCGCCCGGGGCGCCGGCGTCAGCATGGCCGAGGTCAACCGCCTTGTCAAGCAGTTTGAGCAGGCCCGCAAGATGATGAAGCAGATCCCCGGGAAGATGAGCCGGCGGGGCGGAAAGCTTGGCGGGATGAAGCTGCCGTTCTGATACGGTCGGGCCGCGGCGCGCGCCGCAAAGTGCAGGATCGGGAAACGTTGACAGATCAACGCTTATCTGGCCGTATACACGGCTTGGATATAGATACGCTTCCGGCGGCATCCGCCGTAAATCCGGAAGCCGAAGACGGCGGAAAAACGCCGTATATGCCAAATCATTTATTATGGAGGAAAAAGTATCATGGTCAAGATCAGACTCAGAAGAATGGGACAGAAGAAAGCGCCTTTCTACAGAATCGTTGTTGCGGACTCCAGGTCTCCGAGAGACGGCCGCTTCATCGAGGAGCTCGGCTACTATGATCCCACGCAGGATCCCAGTGTCTACAAGATCGACGAAGAAGGCGCGAAGAAGTGGCTGGCCAACGGCGCTCAGCCGACGGCGGAGGTCGCCAAGCTTCTGAAGATCGCGGGCATCACCGAATAAAGATCGCCTTCGTACGTTCGGCATCCTTAATCCGGACTCATGCCGTGCCGACGCAATACAAATGCATGGAGGTGTATCGTGAAAGAATTGGTGGAAGTGATCGCGAAGGCTCTTGTCGATCACCCGGAGCAGGTTCAGGTGACCGAGACCGAGGGTGAGGACGAAGTTGTCCTTGAGCTTCGCGTTGCCCAGGAGGATATGGGCAAGGTGATCGGGCGGCAGGGGCGTATTGCCAAGGCCATCCGCTCGGTCGTCAAGGCAGCGTCCACGAAAGCGGACTGCCGCGTCACGCTGGAGATCGTTGAATAATGCTTGAAAGAATCATGATCGGAGCTGTCATCTCGCCCCACGGGCTTCGGGGCGAGATGAATATTTATCCGACGACGGACGACCCGCGGAGGTTTTGCGACCTTAAGGAAGTTTTGCTTCTTCGGGGAGATGCCTATGTTCCCTACAAGGTGGAGCAGGTGAAATTCTTCCGGGAGCGTCCGATCCTGAAGCTCGCCGGCATCGACCGGATCGAGGACGCGGAGCCGCTTCGAAAAACGGAGATCTATATTCCGCGCGCGGCGGCCCTTCCGCTGGCCGAGGGCGAATATTTTATCGGCGACCTGATCGGATGCGAAATCCGCGGCGAGGACGGCGGCCGGCTCGGTGTGCTTACGGACGTCCTGCAGACCGGCGCGAACGATGTCTACGTGATCTCGATGGACGAGGGCGGCGAAAGACTGCTGCCCGCCATCCCGGACTGTGTTCTGAAAAAATGCCCGGAGGAAGGATATATCATCGTACATTTTCTTCCGGAGATCTGACATGCGGGAAGATCCGGCGCGGGGAAACGAAGCAAAATACAGGCATTTTTCGTTGCCTAATATAAGGCTAAAGTCATAGAGTTACGTTTCTGGTCACCGTGTGACCGGAAACGTCATAGAAGGGATCCGGGTACTTATGGAATACACCGTATTGACGCTCTTTCCGGACATGGTGGAGCAGGGGCTGATGACCAGCATCATCGGACGCGCGATCGAGGAGGGAATTCTCAGTCTCCGGACGGTCAATATCCGGGATTATACGAAGGATAAGCACGGAAAGACCGACGATTACCCTTACGGCGGAGGCGCGGGCATGGTCATGCAGGCGCAGCCGGTCTACGATGCCTATCGGGCCGTGGCGGGAGAGCTGCCCTATCGGCCGAGAGTGATCTATCTCACGCCGCAGGGCCGCGTCTTTGACCAGCAGGCCGCCAGGGAGCTGGCCATCGAGGACGGACTGATCTTTCTCTGCGGGCACTATGAGGGCATCGACGAGCGCGTCATCGAGGATATTGTGACGGATGAATTCTCCATCGGCGATTTTGTCGTCACCGGGGGAGAGCTTCCGGCCATGCTCATGATCGACGCGATCTCCCGGATGATTCCCGGTGTTCTCCACAACGAGAGCTCGGCCGACGAGGATTCCTTCGGGGACGGGCTGCTTGAGTTCCCGCAGTATTCGCGTCCGGAGGTCTGGAACGGCAAACGTGTGCCGTCGATCCTGCTTTCGGGCGATCACGCGAAGGTGGATGCCTGGCGGCGCGAGCAGTCGCTGATCCGGACGGCCCAAAGAAGGCCGGATCTCCTCAAAACCGCCCATATCAGCCCCAAGGAAAGAGCATTTATCGAGAAATTTTTAGAAGGAACGGAGTGAGCCGTAACGAATAGCAAAAATGATGCTTGCAAATGCGGCCGGCCCGTAGTATAATAGTAAAGTTGAAAAAAGATGGTCCTCTGGTACGAAGGGTATTAAGAACATCCACTTACAAGGAGAATTGAAAAAATGAACGAAGTGATCAAAAAGCTTGAAGAGGAACAGCTCAAGAAGGAAGTCCCGTCCTTCCGCGTCGGCGATACGGTCCGCGTACACGGCCGCATCAAGGAAGGCAACCGTGAGCGTATCCAGGTTTTCGAAGGTATTGTCATGAAGCGTCAGGGCGGCGGCGCCCGCGAGACCTTCACGGTTCGCAAGGTCAGCGGCGGCATCGGCGTCGAAAAGACCTGGCCGCTTCATTCCCCGAACGTGGCCGACATCGTGGTCGTCCGTCAGGGCAAGGTTCGCAGGGCGAAGCTTAACTATCTCCGCGAGCGTACCGGCAAGCGCGCGAAGGTCCGGGAAATCATTAAATAAATACCGAAAAAAGGGCATATACATGGATTTGTATCTGCCCTTATTTTTTTAAGAAGTCCATCATCTTTCTGCTTCGTTCCCGGAACGACGGCCTGCCCATCGGCTGCTGATCCGGAAACTTTAGACTTTTTCAATTGCAAAACGCCATCGTTCCTGTGAACGGAGTGAACCGTAATCAGGAAGATCTCACAGGAATTTCCGTAAGAAATACGAGTATGCCATGAAAAAGAATTCCTACAAAAAGTATGATGCTCCCGGAAAATGGTACGGTACCCGGAAGAGCCGCCGGATCCTGCGCCTGATCGCGGAGATCGCGATCGCGCTGGCTCTGGCGTTCCTTTTCGCCCAGAGCTTCTGCGCGCAGGTAACGATCCAGGAGAGTTCCATGGATCCGACCATCGCGACCGGGGAGAGTGTTCTTGTGGACCGGCTGGCCAGGATTCTCCCGCTGCCGGGCATCCGCCGGGGCGACCTGATCGTTTACCGCGGAACCGGCATGACGGACACGTCCCTTCATGTAAAGCGGGTGATCGGTCTTCCCGGAGAGAAAATCGAGATCCGCAACGGCCAGATCCGCATCAACGATACCGTCTATAACGATGTCCGGGAACTTCCGGAGATGGTCAGCGGCGGCATCGCCGAGGGCGGCATTAATCTTGCGAAGGATGAATATTTCGTTCTTGGCGACAACCGGAATAATTCCGAGGACAGCCGGCACAGCGAGATCGGAAACATCAGGAAGGATCGTATTCTCGGAAAGGCCTGGCTGGTCATCCTGCCGTTCTCGAAAATACGCTTTTTATAGCACCGTCTGCTTT
>CACZBB010000143.1 GCA_902779245.1 uncultured Lachnospiraceae bacterium
CGCCGAAACCGCCGCGGGGACTGCCGGCACGACCGTAAAAATCATACAGAGTGTCAGCAAAACCGCGAGAATCTTTTTCAACGCATTCTTCACCTTGTGCCCTCCCTTTCTCCTATGACCGGCTGCTGCCAAAGCACACACGATATTTCGAAAACCGGCAGCCAACCGTCCCTGCTCCCGCAGTCTCCGTTTTATCGGCAAACAGCTTTTCTGGAACAATTCTAAGGTTTTCCGTTATTTTTATCCTCATTATAACAAATCTCCGCCAATTCGCAAGTATATTAGAGCAGAAATTGTTAGAACACTTTGGCAAATAATATAAATATTCTGTATATTTATATTATTCATAAAAATTTTGATCACACGGCAAATAAAATCAAAAGCAATTACAACAAAAAAAAGCACACAGGGACCGTCCCTGTGTGCCGCATTTGCCGTGATCCGAAAGCTCTCGCAAGGCAGGATCTCCGGCCGCCGGTGTGTTGTCTCATTTTTCCTGTTCACGATATACTATGCATTTGCCGACTTCTCCGTGATGCCGAGCCGCGCATAATACTGCTCATAATTCTCGTTATAGCTGTTCCAGAAGAAGGCATCGTTACTGTGGTGCAGATTGTGGACGTACTGGTGCTCCTGTCCGCGAATATGGCTGTCGGAAAGCCCGAGTATATGAACGGCCAGGCTTGAGCACTGGTCAGAGATCCTCTCCAGACTCGAAAGCATATTCTCAAACTGAATGCCGCTGTAAACGTCGCACCGCCCGTCGGTCATGCGCTGGATGTGCCGACCCGTCAGGGTATCCGCCATCGAGTCCACGACCTCCTCCAGGGGTTCTACGCTCCTTGCCAGCTCCGCGTCCCCGGTTTTATAAGCCTCGACCGTCCGCCGAAGCACCTCACGGACAGCGTCCCCGACCACGCGGATCTCTCTCAGGGCGATTTCCGAAAATTTCCCGCCGTGGGAGATCAGGTGTTCGACATCCTTCGAGAAATTCATCGAGTGGTCGCCGGTCCGTTCAAAGCTCGTCAGCGCCTTGATCTGAACGCTCTGCAGCTGTCGGTCGCGGTCGAGCACGATGTGAGGATTGACCTCGACGAGATATCGGTTCGTGGCGTCCGCCATGCGGTCGAGAAGATCCTCCCGCTGATAGATTCTCTCCTTCCGCTTCGTGTCGTAGGAATACAGCTGTTCAAAGGCCGCATCAAAATTCTGAAGCGCGATGTCGGCCATATGGTGGATCAGGTGCTGAGACTGATCGAGGGCCAGGGTCGCGCTGGTGACCAGACGGCTGTCCAGCTCGCGCAGGCTCTCCTCGATCGCCGCGTCCTCGGAATTCACCTTTTTGTCCGGAACGATCCGCTCCGCGAGATTGGCCAGCTTATTGGCAAAGGGCAGCAGCAGGACAGCCGGAACCAGCCGGAAAATCCCGTGGACATTGGCCACGCCGCCGCCGCGGCCAGCAGCGCGGCCGCGATAAAGTTATAAATCACGTGAACCGTTGCCGTGCGGATCTGATCCGGCTTCGCGCCGATGCGGCTGACGAGAAAGGTCGTCAGGCAGTCACCGATGTTAACGCCGAGGATGACCGCAAACACCCCGCAGAAATGTACCCCGACCGAGCTGGCCATGGTCTGCAGGATACCGACGACCGCCGAGGAGCTCTGGATGATGCCCGTGACGACAATTCCCACAAGGAAGCCCAGAAGGTAATTGTCCTCGAAGGCTGTCAGCAGGCTCGTTAAGGAATCTCCCATCGCGCTTACGGACTGACCCATAAAAATCAGGCCCATGAAGAGGATGCCGAAGCCGACCAGGATCGAGCCCAGATTGCTCGCCTTATCAGACTTCAGGAACATCAGGCAAATGATGCCGATCGTCAGGGCGAGGGGTGCGAGGTTATCGGCCTTAAAGAAATACAGGAGGCTGACGGATCCCGCCGACACGTCCATGAGACGAATAATCTGCGCCGTGATCGCGGTGCCGACATTTGCCCCGAGGACGATGCCGACGCTCTGCCGGAAGGTCAGAAAGCCCGCGCCGACAAGTCCGACGGTCAGAACGATCGTCGCCGTGGAGCTCTGGATCATACAGGTGACCAGCATGCCGAAGATAAAGCCGATGACCGGCCGGCTGGTCGCCTTGGCGAGAGCCGCCTTCATCGCGCCGCCGGAGGATTTTTTCAGGGAATCGCCCATCATCCGCATGCCGTATAGGAACATAGCCAAGCCGCCCAGGAGCGCAACGATCTTATAGAATACTTCCACTGTTTTTTCCTCTTCTTTCCGAAGAACATGTTTCCGGTCACACGGCAGCCGGAGACGAAGGTGCCAGACAACGATGCAAAACCCGTTCTTCCTTCCGGGGCTTCCGGCCCGGTTGGGCGCTTGTTCACGGCTGTGTTCCCCGTGAAAAAGCTTAATAGACGAAGCTGTAGCCCCGCGCGGCCGCTTCGTCCAGGAAGGTTCCGAGAACGCCGGCCGTCATCGCGGACGAGCCGTGGAGCAGGTAAATCGCGCCCGGATGAAGCTCCGTGAGCAGCCGATTCAGGGCGGAATCCGCGTCTGTTTCGATCGAGGGCATATAATCGTTATAGGCAAAGCTGTAAAAGACCGTGTGATAACCGAGCTGACAGACCGTGGCCAGCGCCCGTTCGCTGAAAAAACCCGACGGAAACGCGTATTCGCGCATTTCATAGCCGTACATTTCCCGGATCAGATTCTGCATCGTCATGGAATCATCAATGATTTCCTCCACCGACAGATAGTTCATCCCCTCTGCCGGATGGGCATAGGAATGACTGCCGAGGATGTGTCCCTCGCCGAGGATCCGTCCGATGACGTCGGAATGGCCTTTCGCGTAGTCGCCGGTCACAAAGAAATGGGCGTGGATGCCCCGGGCCGCCAGTGTGTCGAGGATCGGACCGATCGTATCGTTGTCGATGCCGATCGCAAAGTTCAGCATAATCGTCTGACCGTCTCCGTGGAGAAATTCCGCGTTATATTTGCCGAAGATTTCCTGAAAATTCACCGCCTTCCGGGGACGGTTCAGCTCGTCACGGTCGTTAGGATCGTAGCCGGCCACCTGCCGGGTATCGTCCTTCTGGTTCAGTTCCTCCACATTGATCCCGGAGGTTCCGATCACTTCTACCAGCCCGGACGATTCCTCTTCCGGCTGGGTTTCCGGTTCCCCGGTGGTTTCTCCTTCTGGATTCTCCCCGGCGGCCGGCTCTCCTTCCGGATTCTCCCCGGCGGACGGCTCTCCCTCCGGATTCTCCCCGGCGGACGGCTCGCCCTCCGGATTCTCCCCGGAGGACGGCCCGCCTTCCGGATTTTCTCCGGCGGGTGTCTCTCCTTCCGGATTCTCCCCGGCGGACGGCTCGCCTTCCGGATTCTCCCCGGCGGACGGCCCGCCTTCCGGATTTTCTCCGGCGGGTGTCTCTCCTTCCGGATTCTCCCCGGCGGACGGCTCTCCCTCCGGATTTTCAACGGTGCCCGGCTCTCCCTCCGGATTCTCCCCGGCGGACGGCTCCGGCGGCTGCGTTTCCGATGGCGTTTCCGCCGGCTGCGTTTCCTGGTCCGCAGGCAAAACCGGCGTTTCCTCCTGATAGCTCACCGTAAAGCTGCCGTCTCTCCGCCTTGAATCGATTCCCTCTGACGCACAGCCGCAAAGTCCCAGCGCCGCCGCCAGCAAAACGGCCGCCAGACGGCCGAATCGTAGACCTTTCATAACAAAGATAACCTCTTTAAATCTTTCTCTGAGAATACCATCGCCCGAAGGGCGATTACCTTCCTGGATGCCGATGTCTTAGCATGCAAAGAACCGTCCGGCAGACTATTCTTTGTATGCGCTCCGGACTTCATCGCAGGCGGTATGTAAAATGTGCGCGAAGGTTTTCCCAAAAAGCCACAGATATAATTATCATAACAAATCTTAGGTATTCCGTAAATAAAAAATTATACGAACAGCCCTTAAAAAATAAGAAATATAAGAAAAGAGAGAACGGCCCCGGCCATCCTCTCTTTTCTTTCGTCAGTCTTTACAGAAAATGCGCGCGCAGCTCGTCTCCGCTGAGGGAAACCAGCTCGGCCGGGGCAATATCAAAGACCGTGAACGCGCCGCTGATGCCTTTTTGCGCCCTCTTCGCGATCGCCCTGGCAAAGGCCGTGAGCACAGAGCCGGTGAACTCGGGGTTGGAATCGAGCTTGAGGCTGTACTCGATGACATGGCTGCTGCCGTCCTGCCCGGTTGTCCCGGCGCTGATAACCGAACCGCCGTGCGGAAGACCGCTGTGATCCCGCTTCATCTCCTCCATAGTGATAAAGTGTACGGTCGTGTCATAGTCCGCGAAATAGTTGGGCATGTTCACGATCTCCGCCTCGATGCGGGCCTTGTCCGCGCCCTCGGCGGCAGCGACAAAGCACTCGCGGGTGTGCTTCTGGCGGGTGGTCAGCTCCGGATTCTCCCCGGCACGGACCCTCTCCAGCGCCGACGGCACGGGAATAGTATACTGCCGCGCATCAAGCACGCCCTCGATCCGGCGGATCGCGTCGGAATGTCCCTGGCTCACGCCCCTGCCCCAGAAGGTATAGGTGGCGCAGCCCGGAAGGATGGCCTCCGCGTAAAGCCGGGCGATGGAGAACATGCCCGGATCCCAGCCGCAGGAGATCATCGCGGCATGGCCGCCCGCCTTCGCCGCCCCGTCAACATTGGCAAAATGCTCCGGAATCCGCGCGTGGGTGTCGAAGGAATCCACGACGCTGTAGAGCTTTGCGTACTTCGGGGTCATTTCCGGAAGGTCCGTCGCGGAGCCGCCGCAGATGACCAGCACATCGATATCCTCACCCGCCTCCAGCGCGGCAGCCGGCTTCACCGGAACATTTGCCGTTCGAAGCTTGATCTTCTCCGGAGAGCGGCGCGTATAGACCGCCGCAAGCTCCATGTCCGGGGCCTTCGCGACCGCGGCCTCCACGCCTCTGCCAAGATTTCCGTAACCAAGAATACCTACCCTGACCATATAACTTCCCCTTTCTTCTGCCGCTCCCGACATTTCCGCGGCTCTGCGTTTTCTCCGGTCTGTATGCCAAATCGCGCCGCTGGCGCGAAAAATACTTTTATACTTTAATCCACGAAAGTTTCCCTGTCAACAAAAAAATGCAGGACGGTCGGCCGTCCTGCGGGAAATATGGTTTCCGGTCACCCGGCAAGCCTTTTTATGAATCAAAGCGGCGAATAGCCGAAACCGTTGCAGATGGCGTCCACCCGCTGCTTCGCGCGGCACATCGGGCAGTCGCCCACGCGATACGAACGGTAGTCGGGCAGGTCGCTCGCCCGGAAAAGCGCATGAACCGGGTGGCCCTCGACGGCGCTGACCGCCGAAAAGATCGCACCGATCCCGACCACGATCCCGCCGTAATAATTGATGGTCTGGCCGGCCTTCGCAATCGTCTCGCCGGTGGTCATCGTGGCCAGAAGGAGAAGGACATTCTTCCCGCTGATCCAGGGCTCCAGATTCCTGCGGAAGATCATCTGTCCGGAAAGGTCATACTCCGGCGTCAGAATATACATCGTCTTGTGGGCATTTTTCGAGAGGACCCCGGCCTTCGTGAGCTCATTGGCCAGATACGCGGCGACCACCTCCGTGCCGTCCAGGCAAATGATGGTGTCGATGATCTTGTCGGCCGAGAAGTATCCCGCCAGAGCTTCCGCCGCCGCCTTCGCCTCGCTCTGGCGGTGCAGGATGCCGGACATATCCATATAATAGTTAACATGCGTATTGGGAGTCACAAAATGACCCGGCACGACGCGAAGAAGCACGTCGCGATAATTCTTCGAAGGGATCTTGCGATATTCTTTCATGGCAACCTCCTGGTTAAAGCGTATCGGGCAAATGCCGCGCCGTCCGTGTTCCTTCAATCATTATATACTATTTTTCGAAAAATTGGAACTATTTTTTGTGCTATCTGCTCACGATTATTCCGGAATCAACGGGCCTGCATCGTCCGTACGCCCTGCCGCCATGCAGAAAAGTCGATGCAAAGCGCAAGTCAGCGACAGAGTAGAAATTCGCGGTCTATACCGGGCTGATTTATGTCTCTGACCCGTAGCCAGACAGCGACGCGCAGCTAGTCCTTTAGGGCGAGTGTCTGGCTCGGGAGTGACTTGTAACAATTCAATATCTTAGTATCGGCGAATGTCCGGCAAAATATGGTGCACCGCATCGGGATTCGTGCTATAATGCATGGGAAAAGAAAGGAGGCTTTCTATGACTTATGAAGAAATCCGGGACACGGCCCGGAACGCGGTTTTAGAGTTTCTTCCGATCGCAAAGCTCACGAAGGGCCAGATCCTCGTCATCGGCTGCTCGACGAGCGAAGTGAAGGGACAGCATATCGGCAAAGGCTCCGATATCGACGCGGCGGCGGCGCTTTTGGAGGGGATCCTCCCCGTCCTTAAGGAGCGGGGCATCTTCCTCGCGGCGCAGTGCTGCGAGCACTTAAACCGCGCGGTGATCGTGGAGCGGGCCGCGCTGCTGCCCGGAACGGACATCGTCAACGTCATCCCCCAGATCCACGCCGGCGGCTCCTTTGCGACGACCTTCTATCAGCACGCCGAGGATCCGGCCGCCGTCGAGACGATCCGCGCGGATGCCGGCATCGATATCGGCGACACCCTCATCGGTATGCATTTAAAACCGGTCGCCGTGCCGGTGCGCATCTCCATAAAGAAAATCGGTGAAGCCAATCTCGTTCTGGCCCGCACACGCCCCAAATACGTCGGCGGCGCACGGGCCGTCTACGACGAGCGTCTCTCCGGCGGCGAACTACGCTGAAGCTTACCGCCTGCCGATCTCCAAAGCCGGCAGGCTGGCGAAAGAAATGAAATCGTTACAAGTCACTCCCGTGCCAAACACTCGCCCTAAAGGACTAGCTGCGCGTCGCTGTTTGGCACGGGCCAGTGACATAAATCAACCTGTGTATGAACC
>CACZBB010000144.1 GCA_902779245.1 uncultured Lachnospiraceae bacterium
TCGGTGGCGGGCGTCATGTATGTGGGGCTGCCTTTCGTATATTTGATTTTGCTGCGGTTTTGGCATGCGGGCGAGACTGTGTCGACGCCAATAGGAGAAATGGAAATCGGCTGCGCATGGTTTTGGCTTGCGATGATCGGCACATGGGCCAGCGACACCTTCGCTTATTTTTCCGGCTTTGCGTTTGGCAAGACGAAGCTTTGCGAGGCGCTCAGCCCGAAAAAAACGAGAGAAGGTTTTTATGGCGGCGTTGTCGGGACGGCAGCCTTTGCCGCCCGTTCCCTGGTCAATACCGCTTCGCGGCCGGCGGCCGAGAGACTTTTCCGCCGCCTCCCGGTAGATCCGGAGAAAATGTTCTTCGTTTCGCTTCCGTCCTATTCGGACAACGCAAAGATTCTCTATCAATATATCCGGAAAAAGGATCCGAAGCCGGGGCGGACGTACGTGTGGTATCTTGAGCCGGAGGCGCCGATGCCGCGGACGATCCCGGAGGACACGAAGTTCCTTCGGCGGACGTCCAGGAATATGCCGCTCAGGGTCCTTCGGGAGCTGCTGACCAGCCGCTACGTGTTCTTTACGCACGGCGGGCCGATCAAAGGGGTTCCGAAGCGCGACGGCCAGACCTTTGTCAATCTCTGGCACGGGTGCGGCTACAAGGCGGCCAACGCGACCGAGCCGTACACGAAGATGAATCCCTTCGATCTTGCGCTGGTGCCCGGTCCCGTCTTCGTCGAGACGAAAACCGCCTACTGGGGCTGCCCGAAGGAGGCGATCCTTCCGATCGGATATCCCAGGTATGACCTTCTGCTTCGCGGCGGAAAACGCGCGGCAGCCTTTGCGAAGGAGCTTCGGGGGAACGCCGACAAACTGATCTTCTGGATGCCGACCTTCCGGAATACGGAAAACGAAAAATATGCGGAGGGAAAGCTTGGGCGTTCGTATGACCTGCCGCTTCTGAACTCGGAGAAGGAGCTGACCGCGCTCGACCGCTGCCTGGCGGAAAAGAATCTTCGGCTGGTCATTAAACGCCATCCGATGCAGCTGAAATACAGCTCGGAGGGAAAGGGACTGGAGAATATCCGTTTCCTCGGAAATGAAGACCTTGAGAAAGCGGGGGTTGAGCTTTACGCGCTGCTCCACGAGGCGGACGCGCTGGTGAGCGATTACTCCTCGGTGAGCGTCGATTTCCTGCTCCTCGACCGCACCATGGCCTTCGCGCTGGATGATTTCGAGGCGTACAAAACAGCCAGAGGCTTTGTCTTTAATGAACCGCGTTCCTACATGCCCGGGCATCATCTGTATAACCTCGAAGATTTTTGTGAATTTCTGACAAATGTCGCCTCCGGCAGGGATCCATTTGCCGGGGAGAGAGCCAAAGTGCTCCCCAAAATGCATAATATCTGTCAAAACTATACAAAACGAATCTACGAGACGATACGGAAAGAAAGCGAGGGCTGACGGCTCGCGGAATCGCGAGCGGTATCCGCCGCGAGGAGGCCGGAAAGGCTGCGGTACACATCCGCAGCCGGACCGCGAGTGTCCGGTACGGGTCTGAAAAGGAATCCGGAAGGGTTTCTGGTCACACGGTGACCAGAAACGAAGGCGTTTTGCAATGAAATCGCCCTGCGGGCGATGGCAAAACGCAGGTCAGCGACAAACTATAATTTTAGGGAGTGACTTGTAACCCGGAAGGTTCTATTTTAAGGAGAAATTCGGGGAACGGGAGGCGTTAATTTCTATAATGAAGAAATACAAGGTTGGATATACACAGGGTGTCTACGATATGTTCCATATCGGTCATCTCCGCCTGCTGAACCGGGCGAAGGAGCAGTGCGAGACGCTGATCGTGGGCGTGAACGCGGACCGGCTGGTGGAGGCTTACAAGCACAAGACGCCGGTCATCGGCGAGGCCGAGCGCCAGGAGATCGTTTCCAATATTAAAGCGGTCGACCGCTGCGTGATCGCCGATACGCTGGATAAGGTAAAGATCTGGGAACAGCTTCATTTCGACGCGATCTTCATCGGCGACGACTGGAAAGGAAATGAGCGCTGGGCGCGGACGGAGGAGGAGCTTCGCCCGTATGGCGCGGAGGTGGTTTATCTTCCGCATACCCCGGGGATCTCCAGCACGGAGCTCCGCGTTGAAAAGGGTGACCGCGTCGGGGAATGAAGACAGGGGCACGAAAGGATTGTCCAGGGGTTTCGAAATAAAGAAGGGCAGGGAAGGGTATGCAGGTTCAGGAAAGAATCGATCGGGAAGTGAAAATCTGGTCGCTCCTTCGGGCGGCACTGCGGCATTGGCGCATGATCCTCATCCTTGCGATGGCATTTGCCTTCGTGGGAGCGGTTGTTTACGAGAGATCCTTTAAGAAAGACCTTGTCGCCGCGGAGGAGGCACGGGCGCTGCAGCTCGCGGCCCAGGAGGCCGCCGGCACCGATACGCCGCAGGTAACCAGCGCGGAGCCTTCCGCGGAGCCTTCCGGGGACAGCGGAAAAACGACTGAGAACAACGGGGAGAATCCCGGAACCGGGATGACATCCATCGGGGAGGATCTCTCAAACCTGGATCTTAAGAACGCGGAGGCGATGATCGCCGAGGTGGAGACCAAGGGCCTGATCAGCGCTCGGGAGCTTCTGACCTCGCTGGAGGTGGTCGACCGCGCGATGAACGGCATGCGCTCGTACATGGCGGATTCGCTGAAGATGAAGATCGATCCTTACGCCGCGCAGCAGGGAATTAGCGAGATTTATGTGGATGCCGAAGGAGACGAGCCGATGTCCCTCGAGATCCGCAATCATATCCTTGCCCGGTACCGCAGCGCGCTGGTTTCCCAGGTCAGCTATGAGCAGGTGGCGGCGGAGCTGGGCTGCGAACCGAAATACGTTCGCGAGCTCGTCAACATCAGCGTGGACTACGACGCGGGCGTCGCGCGTTTTTCCGTCTATAGCAGCGACAAGGAGACGGTCCGGAAGATCGTATCCTCCATCACCTCGCAGCTTCGGGCCGCGAAGGCCGGCATCGAGGCAGATTACGGCCCGCACAGGCTCAGCATTATCGAGGGTGAAGTGCAGACGGTCTATAACAGCGATCTGGTGAGCTTCGCGGCAAATGCCTGGAAGAACTATTTCAGCCTTGAGTCGACCGTGAACAGCTATAAAAAGCGTGTGACGGAGACCCTCCGGCTCCTGGCCGAGGGCGGTGAGAGCGGACTTGTGGATATTGACAGTGTTGAGCAGCAGCTGACGCCGCTGCCGAAGCACAACCGATTGAAGCTGGCCTTATTCGGACTCGGCGGGTATTTCCTCGGCTGCGTGCTGCTCACGTTCCTGTATATGCTGGTGATCTTCCTTCGCGGACGGATCGTGGACGGCAACGATCTGGCCGGCCATGGCGTGCGGACGCTGACGGAGCTTACGGCAAAGCGCAAGGGGAAAGCCCTTCGCGGATTGGATGCGCTGATCGACCGGATCGGCCGGACAAAGGACTTTGTAGGGACCGACGAGGAACGCCTTGCGCGGGCCGCCGGCTTTATCAATGAATACGGAAATGGCGCCAGAAGGCTTCTTCTTACGGGTGACGTTTCCGGGGAGGCGCTGGAGCTCCTGGCCGGGAAGCTTGCGGCGCAGGGAGTTCTGTCAGAGCTGGTCTGCGAGACGAATCTCTTTACGAATCCGAAGACGGTTGAAGCGCTCCGGGGCTGCGAGGGGATCGTTCTCGCGGAGGAATCGCTGAAATCCTCTTACCGGCTGGCGGTCCAGGACGTCTGTGTGGCCGCGGAATGGGAGAAGCCGGTGATCGGAGCGATCTATCTGTAAATGAAACAGCCCGGGACCTTTGATTCACATTCGATACGGTTCCCAGAGGTACGGCATCGTTTTTCGTCGGACGGCGGCTGGGGAGGAGAAAAATGAAAAAGAAATTTTCACAGATAGTGCGCTGGCTTGTTCCGGTGCTGATGCTTCTTCTCGTGACGGCGTGCGGAAAAGGCGCCGGGAGTCGGCCGGGGCTTTCCACGGCGGAAGGCCGGACGGCTTCCGCCGCGGAACAGAGCTCGCGGGCGGAGATCGAAAGCACGGTTTCGTCCTCGCGGGCGGAAAGCGTTCGTTCATCCCTGTCCTCGCGGGAGGAGACGCTGAGCGCGGAATCCGGGGAGGCCTCCGGGACTTCGTCCGCTGAAGCGAGCGGCGCGTCGGAAGATTTTTCGCGCAAAATCTATGTCACGGAGGACGGTCAGTACTCCTCCAAGGCAGAGGTTGCCGCGTACCTGCATCAGTTCGGGCACCTGCCGTCGAATTATATTTCGAAATCGAAGGCGATCAAGCTCGGATGGGATGCCTCGGCCAGAAACCTCTGGCTGGTCGCGCCGGGCATGAGCATCGGCGGCGGGCATTTCGGCAATTACGAAGGCGTTCTGCCGGACGGGGATTACCGGGAATGCGATATCGATTATGAGGGCGGCGGCCGGAACGCGAAGCGTCTGGTGTACTCGGACGATGGACGGATCTATTATACGGAGGATCACTACAAAACCTTTGAACGGCTGTATTGAGCGTTGCGTCTTGCGCCGTGAATCCGGACAGGGCGGGACGAGATAAAAAGCAGGGCTGACTTATGCGGGAAATCATTTTTAAAATACGTGAATTTTCCGGGAGAGACGAGATCCATGATTTTTTTCAGGAAGCTTTTTCTCTCCCGGATTGGTATGGAAGAAATCTTGACGCGCTTTTTGATGTCCTTACGGAGGTGCGTGAGGAGACAAAAGTGGTGGTTGATCTTGGCGGGCTGGAGCGGCAGGACCTTGGTGGTTATGCGCGCCAGCTTCTTCGCGTTCTGTGGGACGCGGCAAAAGAGAATGAGCGGATTCTTGTGGAGGTCAGGGCGTGAAGATCGTGATGGGGGATATTTCGGAGGAGGAGCTTCGCTCTCTTCCCCGCAACCGGATCAATACCCGGATCCTTGTGCATGAGGGGATGCGGATCTATCCCTGTATTGGTTGTATGGACTGCTTCGGGCGCCGGGCCGGCCGCTGCGCGATCCGGGACGGACTGACCGACGAGCTGGACCGGCTCGGATATTTTGAGGAGCTTGAGCTGGTCTCGGCCTGCCTGTACGGCGGCTTTTCCCCCCGGGTCAAGGGCGCTCTGGACCGGCTGTTCGCTTATCTGAGGCCGGTGGCCGAGGTGCGGAAGGGAGAGACGCGATTTGCCACGCAGGGGGTCGGAAAGATCGACCTGGTGCTTCGGTTCTACGATATCCGCAGCGAAGAGGAGCGGAAGACGGCATATGACTATGCGGGACTTCTGGAGAAAACGCTGAACGCGGAGGAGTCCACGGTGCTGTTTTACCGCACGAAGGCGGATCTCCTCGCCGGAAGGGAGCTGCGCGGAACGCTGATCGACGAACCTTCGGAAACCGCTCCCGCGTTGGAAGTCCCTGCGGAAGCGGCTTTTCCGGAAACCGGTGAAGGCTTTCCGGAGGCGCTCTCTCCGGATGCTGAGGAGGTGGGGGTATGAAGGCCGCGCTCATCAACGGGAGTCCCAGAATCGGCATCGATTATATGGACGTTTCCGCTTCGCAGACCCTTCTGACGATGTCCAAGCGTTATCTGCGAAAGAACCACGTCCACGACTATGAAGAAATACACATCAAGACCGGAGAGCTTACGGAAAAGACTCTGGAGACGCTTATGGGCTGCGATGTCTGGCTCCTGGCTTTTCCGATCTATTGCGGGGGAATCCCGGCGCACCTTCTCCGCTTTTTGAAAGCGATCGAGGAGGCCGTCCATAAGAGCGGCTCGCCGGAGATCCTTGTGGCGGCGATGACCTCGGGAAATCTTTACGAGGGAGAAAACAGTTCCGCGGCGCTGTCGATGATCGCGAACTGGGCGAAGGCCGCGGAGCTTCGGTTTACGGCCGGGCTCGGCGTCGGCGGCGGTCCGGTTCTCGCGCTGCACGGACCCTACGCGGGCTTTCGGCACTGGCGCTCCCTCGGCCGCGCGATGAGCCAGTTTGCGGAGAGCGCGACGGGAAATGGCCCGCCGAATATGATTTTCTGTTCTCCGAATATGCGCCGAAGAACCATGCTGATCCGGCTGTCACGAATCTTCAGACGCAAATGGCGGGCATTATAAGTTAGCAGTTATCGAGAGGACCGAGGACAGACAAAAATGCTGGTATTTGCTATTGACGATGAAAAAATCGCATTGGAGGGACTGATCGGCGCGATCCGCAAAGCCGTGCCGTCCGCTGAGGTCATGGGTTTTCGGAGCGCGGAAAAAGCGCTCGTCTCCTGCCGCGAGCTGGAGCCGGAGGTCGTTTTTGTGGATATTGAAATGCGCGACATGAACGGCGTCGAGCTGGCCCGCAGAATGAAGGCGCTTCAGCCGGATATCAACATCATCTTTACGACAGGATACGCGGAATATACGGTCAAGGCCTTTGAAATACACGCGAGCGGCTACGTCCTGAAACCGGTGACCACCGAGAAGATCAGCCGGGAGTTTCAGGAGCTCCGGCATCCGGTGATGGAAAACTGGCAGAGACGCGGGCTCTATGTGCGGGCCTTCGGGAATTTTGAAGTCTGGTATGACGGGAAACCGGTTAAATTCCAGTACAGCAAGACGAAGGAGCTCTTTGCCTATCTGATTGACCGGAACGGGGCGCTGACGACGCTCGGCGAGCTGGAGGCCGTGCTCTGGGAGGAGGAGGAGCCGCCGAGGAGCCACGTTTCGTATCTTAAGAATCTTCGCGCGGATCTTCTCCAGGTCCTGGAAAAGCTTGGCTGCGCCAACATCCTTGTCCGCTCCCGCGGGAGCATCGGCGTGCTTCCCGAAAAGACGCCCTGCGATTATTTTGAATTCCTGCGCCGGCGCAAGGAGGGGAAGCCGTCGGGACTATACTGCGGAGAGTATATGACCCAATACAGCTGGGCCGAAATGACGCACGGAAGCCTGGAAATGATGTGAGCGCTATGTCTCGCGGCGCGAACGGCAGAGCCGCAGGCCGCGGGGGATTAAGAAAAGAGGAAGGGAAAATGCAGAAAAACAGGAATCGAATCTATCTGATCATCCTTATCGTGCTGCTCGTCTGTCTCTGCGTGGGAGGTTTTATCCTTTTTTCGAAGGGCGGAAGGCTCGGCGGCCCTGCCGCGGGCGGCGCAGCCGGAAAAACGGCGGTATCCGCTGCGGAGAGCCCCGCGGCCGGAACGGAGTGAACAG
>CACZBB010000145.1 GCA_902779245.1 uncultured Lachnospiraceae bacterium
GCATGGACTGTTTTCTGTACACTGAGGCGTGCCATCGCCCGCAGGGCGATTTCATTGCAAAACGCCTTTGTTTCTGGTCACCGTGTGACCAGAAACAAAGAATTCGCGTTAGCTCTTCCTTTGATCGTTTCTGGTCGGATGTCTTTCACTGCCTGTCCGGTATCTTACTTTCACGGGCGGCCAGCACCTCCTCGTAGTCGCGCACCGGCATGGGTCTGTAGAAAAAATAGCCCTGCATGTCCTGGCTGCCCCTGCTGCATAAGAACTCGGCCTGCCCGGCATTTTCCACGCCCTCCGCGATCAGCTCCAGCCCCAGCATTTGCACCATCTGAATGACACAGCTGACGATGATGCGGCCTTTTTCCGGGTCTCCGGAGGCGGTGAGGAAATAAAGGTCCAGCTTGATGCGGTCGACCGGAACCTCTTTCAGCATGTGCAGGGAGGAGAAGCCGCTTCCGAAATCGTCCATCTCCACCTGAAAACCAAAGCCGCGAAGCCTTTCCGTCTCGCTGATCAAGAGCTTCGGGCTCTCCGCGTAGGCCGTCTCCGTGATTTCCACGCGGAGCTGATCCTCGGAGAGACCGTATTTTTCAATCAGGCCGCGAAACTGTCCGGGGATGTCCCGATCCTCCCGGATATCCCCCCGGGAGACATTGACCGACACAAACCTTTTGTGTCCCTGTTCCTTCCACCGCTTAAGATCCTGGCAGACCCGTTCCCAGACATAGCTGTCCAGATCGTAGATCAGGCCGGCCTCCTCCAGCGTCGGTATGAAGCTTCCGGGCTGCAGCAGCCCAAGCCTGCCGTGGTTCCAGCGGCACAGCGCTTCCGCGCCGGTGATCTCCCCCGTCGCATAATTCACCTGCGGCTGGTACCAGACCTCAATCTCCCCTTTCCGGATGGCCTTCGGCAGATCGTTGATGACATCCGCGACCCGCTTGCCTTTTTCCCACTGCTCCGAATTATATACCTCATAATTCCCCGAACGGTTTTCCCGCGCCCGCTCCTCGGCGACCCGGGCCATGTCCAGCATACGGTCAACGTCGATATTTTTATAATCCTCCGGCGTCAGCACATATAGGCCGCTGGAAATCTGGATCCGGTTTTCTTTTCCTCTGGCTGTAAAAAAGTTCTCCACCGGCTCGATCACTTTTTTTCTGTCAAGGTAAAACTGCTCTTCGCCCCTCAGATGTCGAAGCAGGACAAGACGGTCTCCCGTGACCCGTCCGACCACCTCCTCATCCGTAAGAGCTTCCTGGGTTTTTCTTGCCCAGAACCGGAGAAGCTGATCTCCGGAATTCCTTCCCAGGCTGTCGTTGATATATTTAAAGTCGCGGATATTGCTGTAGGAAAGGATATACGGGTAATCCTGGTGCGCGCGCAGAAGCTCCTCCACACGCTTCCGAAACCCGTTGATATTCAGGATCCCGGTCATGGGATCATAGTCCATCATCTGCCGCAGCTTCCTCTCCTGCTCTTTCCGGATGGAACGCATCCTCTGTACGCCGATGATGATCAGGGCGTTGAACAGCAGGATTCCCAGGACAAGAGGAAGCGTGTACTGGTAAATAAAATCGAAAAAATCATACCGATAGAGCTTTCGGGAGGTGTAATCCAGGATGATCGCCTGACGACGGGTATCGCTGATGCTTGCGATTCCCTCGTTCAGGCGTTTCACGACCGAGCGCCCCTTTGGGGTATCCAGCGTTCCAGCCCGAAAGTCCATCGAAAAGGCCGTCAGCGGCTGGACTCTGAGATTCTGGTACGCGGGCTTTTGCAGCACATAGCTCCACACATAGGAGTTATGCAGCAGCGCGTCCACCTCGCCTTTCCGGAGGGCGTTCACGCACGCCTCCATCGACTCGAATTCCAGGATCTCGATTTTGGGATAAAGCTGGCGAAGGGTCTCAATACCCCCGCCGAGGGAGCTGAGCATGCCTACCCGGAGCTCCTCCATCGGCGGCAGCGAGCTGCCCTCTTGCGTGACAAAGGTAAATGGCGTCTGCATGAGGTTATCCGTTACGATGGAGGGCTGCCCGGAAGCGCTGAAAATGGCGCTTCCAAAGGGCATCAGGACGTCATAGTTCTCCTTGTCGAGAGCTTTTTTCAGCGTCTCCTCCTCAATGACACGGAACGATGCCTCATAGCCCGCCGCCGCGGCCGCCTCGCGCATCAGATCCACGCCGATGCCTACGGGCTCTTTCATCTCCCCGTCGAGATAAAAGATCGGGCACCGGTCTGCCGGCACGCCGACCACCAGCGTCTTTTCGTCGTTCTTCCCTTCTTCCGCAAAAACCCGTACCAGGCCGGAAACCGACAGCAGCAAACATAAAAATACATAGAACAGATATCTGTTGACCCTTTTTCTCCTTCTCATGTAAAGCCTCCTTCGGCAAATACCACGAACACTCATCCACGATAATTCTACCACATTTCCGGTCATTCGTCCATAAAATGATTGATAGATCCGCTCCGGGTTACAAGTCACTCCCGTGCCAAACACTCGAAAAAGACCAGCTGTTCATCCCCGAGCCGGACGCTCGCCCTAAAGGACTGGCCGTGCGTTGCTCCCGGAAATAACGATTGACCCGGGTTCAGTCTTTCCCTTATAATGATGCTGACAGGGTTCCAGGGAACTCAATCTGTAGGTTTATCGTTACGGTAGACTCCGCTCACAGTAACATCTGTTTTGGGATCCGCGGGGACACATTTTTCCGGGATTGTTAAAAGGAGGTTCGTATGGCCGGTTCGGGTTTTGGAACGATTTTTCGGGTAACCACGTTCGGGGAATCCCACGGCGCCGCGCTGGGCGCCATCGTCGAAGGCTGCCCCGCGGGCCTGCCGCTCTCGGAGGCCGACATCACCCCTTTCATGGCCCGCCGCCGTCCGGGGCAAAATGCCCTCTCCACCCCACGGAAAGAAGCGGACGAGGCGCAGATTCTTTCAGGCGTTTTTGAGGGAAAAACCACCGGGACGCCGATCTGTCTTCTTATAAGGAATACAAATGCCCGCTCCGCGGATTATGAGCACCTTCGGGATGTCTACCGCCCCGGACACGCGGATTTCGGCTTTTCCGAAAAATACGGAATCCGGGATCACCGGGGCGGCGGACGGTCTTCCGGACGGGAGACCGCCGCCCGGGTCGCCGCCGGGGCCGTCGCGCAGATACTACTAAGGAAGCTCGGCATCCGCTGCGAAGCCTGGCTCTCCGCGATCGGCGATCTCCCCATCGCGCGCGGTGCGGAGATTTCAGCGGGCTCGCCGTCAGCCTGTCCATCGGCGGCTCCCGCCATGGCGGATGTCTCCGATAGCATTAACCGTCTGCTTCAAAGGCTCCGCGAAACGGGCGATTCCGTCGGGAGTACGGTCACGCTCTCCGTCACCGGGCTTCCCGCCGGCCTCGGCGAACCGGTCTTTGATAAGCTGGACGCAAACCTCGCGAAAGCCATGTTCTCCATCGGCGCCGTTAAAGGGCTGGACATCGGCGACGGCCATCGCGCCGCTCTCTCTTACGGCAGCGAGAACAATGACGCGTTCCGCATGGAAGACGGAAGGGTCGTCAAAGCCTCCAACCACAGCGGCGGTATCCTCGGCGGCCTCAGTGACGGCGGCGAGCTTCGGCTGACCGTCTATTTCAAGCCGACGCCCTCCATCTCCCGTCCGCAGATGACCGTGACGAAGGACGGCGCGGAGACGGAGCTCTCCATCCACGGCCGCCACGACCCGGTGATCGGCCCCCGCGCCGCCGTCGTCGTCGAAGCCATGGCCGCCCTCGTCCTCGCCGATGCCCTTCTCGTCGGCATGAGCTCCCGGCTCTCGGACGTCGAAAGCTTCTATCGGGCGCGGCTTACGCCGTGATCAGCAGCCTCCTCGTCATATGTCGGCCGCGGCGGTCCGAAAGCGGCGCTCGCCGCATCCGAAGACCGGGCAAATCAATCGTTTGCGCAGACAAAAAAAATCCCGCACATCCGTACGGGATTTTTTTATGTTCTATAGACGAAATCCTAAAGCTTATGCGTCGGCGGCAGTGCCCCCTCGCGGCATCTCAGTTCGTCTCCACCGGGCGGATCAGGCGCTCGGGCTTCTGAACCTCGGCTTCGGCTTCCTTCTCGGAAAGATTCCGGATCACCTCCGGCGCTTTATTCGGCTGGTCAAGCTTCTGCGGACGGCCCTTCATCGTGAGCGTCTTCTTCTCATAATTCACCGCGAAGGTCGTAATGGTGCTGGAGCCGTTGTTGACGACCGCGACATGCTTCTGATCCGGGAACAGCGCGATATCCTTGGGATAATTGCCGGAGATCGGAAGCGCAAAAACCTTCGTGAGCAGCCCCGTGTCCGGATCGATGGCAAAGCAGGCAATCGAATCATCGCCGGCCGTGGAGCAGAAAACATATCTTCCATCGTAGGACAGCCGGAGGGAGGAAGCCGCGTCGTGCGGGTCACGCGCGTTGGAAAGCGTAGATACCTCCTGAAGCAGCTCAAATTCCGGCATGTCGTTGTCATCGAGGTAATACTTATAGACCCTGATCGTATTCGTGATCTGCAGAAGGACATAGGCGTATTTCCCGTCCTTCGAGAAATGAATGCTCCGCGGGGCAGCCTCGCGGCCCATGCGGAGAATATCCACCGGCTGCAGCTTCTCCGTGACCGGATGGATCTTATAAATGACGATCTGGTCGAGCGCCTCGTCCACCGCGCAGAGGAACTTGTCGTCGGGCGTTACGCGGACGCAGCAGACATGCGGACGGAAGCAGCGCTCATTGATCGCGCCCTGCCCGCGGTGGAAGACACCGTCGAGCAGCCGGCCAAGCTGGCCTTCGCGATGCGTATGCACGACCGTGACCTTGCCGTCATGATAGCCGGCAACGAAGAGATACTTCCCGTTGATGGACGTCGACAGATGACACCCGCGCATGCCGTCGATGTCGATGAGGTTGATGGGCGTAAGATCCCCGTCTTCTTCAATGCGGAACGCCTCGACGCCTTCGTCCGCGATCGTGTACAGGTACTTTCCGTTGCGCGAGGTCGTCAGATAGGAAGAATTGTTGACCGGCACAACCCTGCGCAGGAAGAGCAGACCCTCCTCCACGTCCACATCATAAATATGGATGCCTTTGCTGGTTCCGTGGGTATAGGTGCCGACATAGGCTACATAATGTTCATCCGCCATGGCTAATCTCTCCTTCAAAAAGCGCGCGGTCAGGCCGCGTTACCGTCACTGACAAATATATCTGGTACAATTATATAGCATTTCCTTCCTGATTTCCACAACTTTTTGTGAAAAATGGTGATTCCTGCGGTACTGTGAGCGGAGTGAACAGTAACCTTCCTGCTCTCTTATTTCTTCGCGACGGCCATGGCTGTTTTTTCACCCGGCGGCAAGCGCGATCGCCGCCCGGCAGATTAAGAATTTGAAGGTGTCGGAATGATCACGAGCTCATCTTCCTCGTATATGGATGATTTTTCTCGGAGCGGACGTCTCCTGAACATGCTCCATTTTAAAACAGACCGCCGTAAGCGATGTTTATTGCGCCCAGCGGAAGGAGCGTTCAACGGCGCGGTGCCAGCCGGACAGCTTCTCTTCCCGCTCCTGCTCCGTGATCTTCGGGAGGAACACACGGTCCCGGGCCGTATTGGCCCTGAGTTCGTCCAGATCCTTCCAGAAGCCGACGGCGAGACCGGCAAGATACGCGGCCCCGAGCGCGGTCGTCTCCAGACAGACCGGGCGCTCAACCGCCAGATTGCTGATATCCGCCTGCATTTCCATAAGAAGATTGTTCGCGCTCGCCCCGCCGTCCACGCGCAGGCTCTCAAACCGGCCGCCGATATCCGAGGCCATGGACTTCAGTACGTCATTTACCTGATACGCCAGCGATTCCAGCGTCGCGCGGACAATATGCGCTCGCCCGACGCCGCGCGTTAAGCCGACGATCGCGCCCCGCGCATAGGAATCCCAGTAGGGCGCGCCAAGCCCCGTAAAGGCCGGTACCACATAGCAGCCGTTGGTGTCCGCGACCGACCTCGCCACATACTCCGTCTCCGCGGCGCTCCTGACCAGCCCCATCTCGTCCCGGAGCCACTGAATCGCCGCGCCGCCGACGAACACCGAGCCCTCCAGCGCGTAGGTCACCTCGCCGCCGATGCCCCAGGCGATCGTCGTCACAAGCCCGTGCGAAGAAATCGGAATTTCCCGGCCTGCATTTGCCAGAAGAAAACAGCCCGTGCCGTAGGTATTCTTCGCATTTCCCTTGTCGAAACAGCTCTGCCCGAAAAGAGCGCACTGCTGGTCGCCGGCCGCCCCGGAGATCGGGATCCGCGCGCCGAAAAGCTGCGGGTCGGATTTGCCGTAGACCTCCGAGGACATGCGGACCTCCGGAAGCATTGATTTCGGGATTCGAAGCCGGGCGAGGATATCCTCGTCCCAGCAAAGCGTCCGGATGTTGTACAGCATTGTCCGCGAGGCGTTGGAGACATCCGTCACATGCACGCGTCCGTCGGTCATGTTCCAGATGAGCCAGGTGTCCACCGTCCCGAAGAGAAGATCCCCCGCCTCCGCCATCTGCCGCGCGCCCGGAACATTTTCGAGGATCCAGGCGATCTTTGTCGCGGAAAAATACGGGTCGATGCGAAGACCGGTCTTTTCCCGGATCGCCACGGAAAGCCCCGCGTCGATCAGCGCGTCCGCCATCGGCGCCGTGCGGCGGCACTGCCAGACGATGGCGTTGCAGACGGGTCTCCCCGTATGCTTATTCCAGACAATGGTCGTCTCGCGCTGGTTCGTGATGCCGATCGCGGCGATGTCCGAAGCCGCCGCGCCGACATTGGCGAGCGCTTCGCGGGCGACGGCCAGCATGGTTCCCAGAATTTCGTCCGGATCATGCTCCACCCAGCCCGGCTTCGGATAATACTGCGTGAATTCCTGCTGCGCGACCGAGCGGATCTCCCCCTTCTGGTTGAAAAGGATGCAGCGGTTGCTGGTCGTGCCCGCGTCAAGCGCCATGATGTATTTAGCCATACTGTCCTCCCCGCCGAGCCCTATATCTCACCGGATCCTGTCCGGGAAGCCGATCTTTCGGTGAACCTTGCGGAGCGTCTTCGAGGCGAAATATGCCGCCTTCTCCGCATTGGCCTTGATGATGCCGTCGATGTAATCCTTTTCCTTCGTCAGCTCCGCGCAGCGCTTCTGCAGCGGCTCCAGGACGGCCACCACGCTCTCGCCGACGGCCTCCTTGAGCTCGCCGTAGCCCCGGCCCTCAAAAGCCTTTACCGCGTCCGCCGTCCCCGTACCCGTGCAGGCGCAGTAAATATCCAGGAGATTTTTGATACCCGGCTGCTCGTCGCGGTACGCGATGCAGGCCTCGGAGTCCGTCACCGCCCTCTTAAACTTCCGCCGGATGGTGTCGGGATCATCCATGAGGTAAATGCTGGCGTTCGGGTTTTCGTCGGACTTGGACATTTTCTTCAGCGGATCCTGAAGGCTCATGATCTTCGCCCCGACCTTGCCGATGTAGGCTTCCGGAATCGTGAAGGTCGGCCCGTAGATATTGTTGAAGCGCATCGCGATGTCCCGGCAGATTTCAAGATGCTGCATCTGGTCGATGCCCACCGGGACGAGATCCGTCTGGTACAGAAGGATATCCGCCGCCATGAGGACGGGATAGGCAAACAGGCCGACGTTGATATTGTCGGCATGCTTTGCGCTCTTATCCTTAAACTGGGTCATCCGGTTCATTTCGCCCATGTAGGTGTAGCAGTCGAGGATCCAGGCCAGCTCCGCGTGGGCGGAGACGTGGGACTGAAAATATATAACCGCTTTTTCCGGGTCGATGCCGGCCGCGATATAGAGGATCATGAGCGCCCGGGCGCGCTTCCTAAGTGTCGCCGGATCCTGACGGACCGTGATCGAGTGCATATCTACCACGGAATAGAAGCAGAGATAATCATCCGAGAGCTTTACCCAGTTCTTCAGGGCTCCCAGATAATTGCCAAGGGTCAGATTGCCCGTCGCCTGCATCCCCGAAAAAAGGACCTTCCTGTCGTCAAGCATTTGTAAAAACCTCCTGAAATCTTTTTTATTTCTTCAAGCTTCAAAGTCGTTGACTCAAGCGTAAAAGCCAAGCAAAAATGCCGTGAGAACCGCGAGCGCGAAGATGGCCCAGTTTTCCGTCACCACGAGAATACGGGCAAGCCTTTCCTTCCGCTTTCCCATGCTTGCCAGGCCAAGAAGCGGGAAGAAGACGAAGGCCGGAATGAACCGAACGTCGGCCATCTCGACATAAGGAATTGCAAGGCAAATGGCGATATAGCCGATGATCATGGCGGCGTAGCCGACCACCGTGAAGACCTTCAGCGCCCTGGACATGCAGTCCGTAAAAAGGCTCCAGATCCATAAAGCATGCATCAGGATCAGGACAAAAATTCCCAGAAACAGATAGAGCCTTGCAAGCGTCCGTGTAACATCGTTGAACGACGTCAGATAATCCGAAAAGAAGACCGACCGGGCCGTCTGCCCCGGGATATTCGCGCCGGCCTGCGTCGAGCCGGAAAAGTCCAGACCAAAAAGTCCGAAGATCCGCAGCGGATTTATGCGGTCGAAAAAGCCGACGCCGCTCCCGATCGGCGTAAAGCCCTCTGGCGCGCCGGCATAAAAGAGCGGAACGCCGAAGCGGATCCGGTTGTAGACCGGCCAGACCAGGCTCATAGCGCCGGCAATGATCGCCGACGGGATCACCTGACTGCGGAAGACGGGTCCTTCCGTTCTTCCGTCCCGCCCCGCGAAAATGACGAGGGCCAGGATGGCCGGCAGCACGGCCAGGGCCGCGTAGGAGGTGAGGGTGCCAAGGCCGAAGAAAACCGCCGCGAAGATGAGCGTCCGCTTCCTCCGCGTCTGGAACCAGCCGGCGGCCGCGTTAAGGGCAAGCCCGGAGAACATGAACGCCATCGCGTCGCCGTTCAGCCGCTGGCCGAGGAAATAATAGGCCGGGAAAAACAGGAGAAAAAGGATTGCCGCCACGAGTCCCCGCCCACGGATCCCGGCTTTCCGAAGCAGCCCGATGCCGCTGAGAGAGCCGATCATCACAAAGACCGCGTTGAGGCAGGAGATGCAGTGGAGGCAGGTGCCGATGGCCCAGTTTCCCAGACGATGCGTCAGCTCCAGGATTCCGGCACAGAAAATATAGAAAAATGGCGGATTTGCGTAGCCGGTCGTTCCCAGCGGCGAAAAATCCGGCAAATGATGGTACGTGAAATAATACTGGATCACGCCCAGATTCCCTGAGTGAGCCGTTCCGTGCGCGAGCTCCGTCCATTTGCCGACGTGTGGGGTAAAGGCCGCGTAGTCGTGCTGAATGTCGAAGACGAGTTTTAAAAAGATCGCGACCATGATCGCGTATCCGATCCAGAAGGCGTCCGGAAAGCCCAATATTCTTTTAGATGTCGATGTCTTTTCCATTTCTCTATCATAACACGTTTGTCCCGGAAAAGACAGAAAAAATTCAGGCCGGCGGCAAGATTCCCGGTCTGGATTTTTTTTGATGATTTATAAATGGGAAAAGCGGCAGGCAGATGCAACTTTTTTCTCGACGTGCCCTGCGGGCACTTAACCTCGAAAAAAGTTATCTGCCTGCCGCTTTATGTACTTCAGGGATG
>CACZBB010000146.1 GCA_902779245.1 uncultured Lachnospiraceae bacterium
GCCGGAGGCGACGGCGTCAAGAGCGCGCAGCCGCTGCTGCTCGCTCTGACGGGAGACGACCTCCGTGTCCCTGAGCACCGGGTCACGGGATGTCAGCACCGTGACCTCCTCTCCCAGCAGAGCCCGAAGGTCCGCCGCAAGGGTGGACGCGGCGGCATCGTCGGCACAGACCACCGCGACCGGGCGGGAACAGCTTTTTCTCAGCAGAGCCGCTGTCACCGCGCGCATCGCGCCGGTCGTTTGCGTGATCAGGGCAGGCAAATAGCCCTCCTCGACCCTCAGGGGGAGGGTGTTCAGGGAGGGTGATCGCTGTATTTCTCGCAGTATGGCGTTCATATCGGAAAGAATAACCCTTTCCCGCGGTTAATGCAAGGGAAAAATCCGGCTCAGCCGGCCGGAACGGTCTCCGCCTCGGCGTACGCCCCATCCCGATACACCGTCAGCACGGGAGGCAGATCGGCGCTCTCCCACAGTCGGATCAGCTCTTCCGCGGAGGAGACGCGCTCTCCGTTGACGGCGGTGATCACGTCGCCGCGGCACAGCGCCGCCGCCGGGCCGTCCGGGTCGACCTCAAAAACGCCCACGCCCGTCACCGTATCGCGGCCCTTGAAGCGGTAATAGGCGGCAACCGGAGCGCTCACGTCCTCCACATCGATGCCGAAGGGCGTGTTGAACGCATCCGCGCGCCGCGGCAGAAAGGCTGCCTCCGCCTCTGTGGGAAGTCCCGCTCCTCCGACGCGGTTCGCGAAGGAAAACAGCGCCGTCACGGCCAGGATCACCGCGCACATAGCAATGATCACGGGCACGGGATTGATCGCGGCCGCTTCTTCCCGTACTCTGGGAAGGTTGGGCTCCTCGGCGGAAAGAACGTAATCGGCGTCCTCCACCCTGGCCCGGCGTGCCGTATTCTCCTGTCTGTCTCTGTTTTCCATCCGGCGCCTCCGTCCTCTCGGGGCAGATCCGACGCGTACCGATCTCCGCGGCGGACCCTGTCGATCATCAACCCCGGGTATTGTATCGCTAAGATGTGAAAAATACATGAACTGCGCCGGATTTCTTTTTCTCCGCGGCCGAGCGGCGGCTGTTCTTGATTTTCCCACCCTTTTCCTATAGAATTATGAAACAACGATTTATACGGAGGCTTTTCCCGATGGCAAGCAAGTTTCTGGATCTCGCCGCTCCCGTGGCGGCGGCGCTGAAGGTGGGCACGCCCATCGTAGCCATAGAGACCGGTTTTTTCATGCGTCTTCCCTATCCGAAAAACTACACCGCGCTCCAGGAGTGTGAACAGGCGTTCTGGCGCAGGGATTGCGTGCCCTGCTGCGTAGGCGTGGTGGACGGAAGGCTCAAGGCCGGACTGACGAAGGAGGATCTGGACAAGATGTGCCGTGCGGGCGGGAACGCCGCCCGGGGCGAGCTGCCCGGAAGGCTCAAAGCCGGACTGACAAAGGAGGATCTGGACAAGATGTGCCGAGCGGGCGGAAACGCTGCCCGGGGCGAGCTGCCCAATCTGGCGGCGGATAAAGGCACTTCGGGCACGGGCGCCTCGGCGACGATGGCCATAGCGAAAATGGCGGGCATCGTGCCGGTGATGGCTCCCGGTCTGTCCGACTCCCTGGCGGACATGGACGCTCTGAGCGCGTCGGCGCGCATGGTGTTCTGCGGCAAGGTCGCCCCCGACCGGGCGCTGCTGTACGCGGCCAGGAGCGTGGCTGTGCTGCGCCAGGACGAGGTGGACGCGCTCACCGACGCCTACCTTCTCCAAAGAGACCTGGAGCTCACGGAGAGTTCGGTGATCCCCTGCGGAGAAACGCTGGGGGATCTGGCCGAAAAGGCCTCCGCCGCGGCTCTTGACCTGAAAAAGAAAACAGATTTCCGCTGAGCGGGGGAGGCCGGATCCATGACCCTTTTCCGGAAAGAGGAGATCGCGGAGCTCTCCAATCCGGGCGTCGTATCGCGGCAGCTCCTGACTCCGGACAGCGTTCCGGAGGCGCGCGTGACGGTCACTCAGGTGCGCCTCGAGCCCGGCGCCGTCCAGCCCCGGCATGTTCACGAAAACTCGGAACAGTTCTGGTACGCGGAGAGCGGAGAGGGAACGCTCCTGCTTGCCGACGGCGCGGAACAGCCGATCCGCCCGGGAGACGCGGCGCGCTTCGCCCCGGGAGACATCCACGGAGCGAGAAACGACGGACCGGAAGAGTTCATCTACATCAGCGTGACCTCTCCGCCGGTTTCTTTTGAAAAAGCGTATACAAACAGAAAAAAGAGCCTCGGGTGAGGCTCTTTTTTCTGTTTTTCAGAAGGGGTTCGTCCACTCGTACTGACTCCGCTCTCCGGTATAGGGATTATAGACCACGGTCTGTCCGGTGTCGGTCATATAGTACATGTGGAAGGCGTCGCGCATCTTAAAGTACTCCTCCGGTTTGCGCCAGCCCCCCAGCGTGGCTTCATCGCCGTACATGATCACGATCTCCGTATTCGGCAGAGCGTCCCGCAGCTGCTGAACCTGGGCTCCGGTGAACATGTTTCCGCCGATCCACAGCCTCTCCAGCCAGGTCATCTGCTTGAGCTGATCCACATCGAGCTGCCGCCGTTCCTCTCCCCGGATCTTGATAAAGGCGAGATTCAGATGCCGGAGGTTTTTGCATTCCAGCAGGGGCGTCAGGTCATAGAAGCTTGTTTTGAAGAGCTCCAGCCATACAAGCTCCTTGCAGGAGGCAAGCTCGGGCATCGTGTCGTGGGCACAGTTTCCCAGGATCAGGTACTTCAGCTTGGGCATCCCTTCGAGGAAATGGGACGTACGTTCTCCGTTCGTTATTTCGTAGATGTGCTGATGGCCCAGATCGACGGCGACCATGTCGTGGCAGTAGCGCAGATTCTCCGCCATGATCCCCGTGTCGTTGGGAAGATAAATGTCCGTATTGGGGTTTGTCCAGCGGAACACGTGGAAATAGGTCTGATCCGTTCTCACACCCCGGTTGTACACCTGGACCATCCATACGAACTGCACGTCGTCGTGGCGAAGGTTGATCGTCTCCATGTCTTCGTTGGATATCCCGCAGCGGAGCATCTCCACCTTTTTCAGGTTGGGCATCGCCGGGATCAGCGACTCTATCTCCTCCGCGTCCGCCACGGTCAGAGGGATGTCGTCGAAAGTAAGGATCTCATCGGCTGTGGTGAACGCCACACCGAACCGTTCCGTCCGCCAGAGACAGAACACGCCCTTGTGAGCCGCGGCAAAGCCGATCAGGCTCGCGTCGGGAAGACCGGTGTCCGTAAAGTCGATCTTTTCAACCTTCGGGAGAAGGGCGAGCGCCGTGTTCAGCGAGGAGAGGTCTTCTTCGGACAGAGCCTGCCCCGCGAAGCTCAGCTCCCCGGCATCCTGCTCCGCGCTTCCCCCGGGGATACGCACGGGCCACCGGAAAACGATCCCTTCAAACTCTTCCGACAGCGCCGTCTGCTCCTCCGGAGTCAGGCTGTCTCCTTTTACGGTCACGGTCCGCAGCTCCGGCAGGCGGCGCAGCGCCGCGGCAAGCTCACCGGCGTCCGCCTCCTCCAGCGTCAGATCCGTCTCCTCCCCGGGAATGCTTTGCCCGGCGAGCGGCACGGTCCACACGACCTCCGCCCCGGGCAGGGCCTCGCGAAGAGCGCGGATCGCCTCAAGGTCGGAACACTCCGAGGCGTCAACGGATTCAAGACCTTCGAACCGGGAAAACAGAGGGATGTCCCCGACGGTAAAATCGCCCGTGACGATCTCCTTTTCGTCGCAGGAATAGGTTTTTCCGGCGATCGTCACGTCGTAAAGGACCCTCGCATTGGGCAGGGCCTCTCTTGCCGCGGCGATCTTCTCGTCCGTGGCGTCCTTTCCCCGAAGATCCAGGACCTCCGTGTCCCGCGGGAGGATCTCTCCCTCAAACATCGTATACCTCGAGTACCCGATCCACGCCAGCGCGCCCAGCCCGATCATCAGAACCAGCAGCGCGGGCAGGAGCCGTGCCCCCGAGCGGGTCTTTTTCTTCTTTTTTTCCATTCCGCGTCCCCCTTTCCCCGGAAGACTGACTGTCAGTATAAAGCATGCGCTTTCATAAATCAAGCTTGGACGGTCGGCGGATCTTGCGCAGTTAATATAGTAATACATATTAAATATATATCTTATTTCTTTCTTTACATCCGTGCCATCTCATGGTAAAATATTTAGGTTAGGACCTCAGCATCCTTAAGAGAAAAGGGGAACGATCGTCTTGAATTCGCTCATCGACATCTGGGACAGTGTTCTGGACAGTCTCGGCGACGGGCTGACCGCCACATCCCGCTCCACCTGGTTCGGAGACTGCACTCCGGTGGAGCTCGTCAACAACCGGATGGTGGTGCACACTCCCACAGACTTCAAACGGGACATCATCCAGTCCCGGTACGCGCCGCGGCTGGAAGCCGCCCTGCGCGATCTTTTCAGCGAGGATATAAAGCTTCTGGTCCTGTCCGGGGACGAATTGGAGAGCTACCTTACCGAAACGCGCACAGACGACACTTTGCCCGAGGTCGCCGGCTTCACCTTCGATAATTTTATCGTCGGTCCCTCCAACAAATACGCGCACGCCGCCGCTCTCGCCGTCGCGGAAAACCTGGGCCGGGTCTACAATCCTCTGTTTATTTACGGAAACTCCGGACTGGGAAAAACGCACCTCCTTCTGGCCATCGGTCAGAGCATCCACACCCGGCAGCCGTCGGCCCGGATCGTTTACGTCAAGGGTGACGACTTTACCAACGAGCTGGTCCACGCCATTCAGACCGGCACCGCCGAGGATTTCCGCGCCAAATACCGCAGCGCGGATCTGCTGCTGATGGACGATATCCAGTTCATCGCGGGAAAAACACAGACCCAGGAGGAGTTTTTCCACACCTTCAATACTCTGTACGAGGACAACAAGCAGATCGTCGTGACCTCCGACCGGCCCCCGCTTGAAATGAACAAGCTTGAGGACCGCATCCGCACCCGCCTTGAATGGGGCCTGATGGCGGACGTTCAGCCGCCCGATCTGGAGACCCGTATGGCCATCACCCGCAACAAGGCCGCTCAGCTCGGCATGATCCTTCCCAACGATGTGGTGGAGTACATCGGCGAGAACATTACCTCCAATATCCGCCAGCTGGAGGGAGTGGTCAAAAAGCTTACCGCTTACCGGGATCTTCTCAACGACGAGATCACCGTAGCCTCGGCCAAAAGAGCGATCAAAGACGTGATACGCGTAGGTTCCTATGTGCCGACAGCGGATATCATCATTTCCGAGACCGCCCGCTACTACGGTCTCACCGACGAGGCCATCCGAGGCCAGAGCCGTCAGAAAAACACGGCCACTGCAAGGCAGGTTGCCATGTATCTGTGCCGCACGCTCACAAATATGGCTCTTACGGATATAGGCCGCTGCTTTGAGGACCGCAATCACGCCACGGTGCTCTCCTCTATCCGAAAGATCGAGGATCTGATGAAGATCAGTCCCGACATGGCCGCCACCGTCCGCGACATCAACTCCAACATCAGCGCCAGAGGCTGATTTTTCCACAATCCTCTGTGGACACGCTGAGGAAAACCTCTTTTTCGTTCTACGCCGCCTTTTCTGTGGAAAACGATGATAATTCTCCACAGTTTTCCCAACAGAAAAAAACATGTGAAATAAAGAACTTTTCCTTCTTTTCCACAATATTTTTTTCTACTGCTGTTAATACTTAATATCAATAATCTTTCTTTCTGTACAAGAAAAGGAGAATCGCCATGAGATTTACCTGCGAAAAATACCTGCTGAGTCTTGCCGTATCCACCGCGGGCCGCGCAGCCGCTTCCAAAAGTCCCGTTTCCGCTTTGGAGGGTCTTCTTCTGGAGGCCGGGGAAACCGGCGTAAGGATCACCGGATTCGACCTGAAGAAGGGCATTTATACCAGCTTTGCCGCCGATGTCGCGGAACCGGGCAGCGTCGTCATATCTGCCAGGCTTTTCGGAGAGATCGTGCGCAAGCTTCCCGACGGGATCGTATCGGTGGATTCCGATACCTATAACACGGTCCACATCACCTGCGGAAACGCGGACTACAAGGTTGCCGGGACTCCGTCGGAGGATTATCCGGAGCTGCCCGCCATGGACCACGGAAGCAGCATCGTTCTCTCGCAGGAGACTCTCTCCGGAATGATCTCCCAGACCGGCTTCGCCATTTCCACCAATGAGAGCCGGCCTGTATATACCGGAGCCCTGCTCGAGGTGGAGGGAGGCGTGCTGACCATGGTGGCCGTGGACGGCTATCGTCTGGCTCTGCGCCGTGAGCAGGTGGACAGCTGCGATGTGGAAGCCGTGCGCTTCATCGTTCCGGGCAGCGCCCTGAGCGATGTGGAAAAGATCTGCATGAACGGAGAGGAAAAGGTGACCGTTACCGTCGGCAGCAAGCATGTGTGCTTCTCCGTGGGAGACACGGTCCTGATTTCCCGGCGCCTTGAAGGGGATTTCCTCAACTACCGCAAGACGGTCCCCTTTGAGTTTCCGGTCCAGCTCAAGGCCAATAAGTCCGATCTGATGCGCTGCGCCGAACGGGTGAGCCTTATTATCGACGACCGCACCAAAAACCCGCTGCGCTGCACCTTCGGGGACGGCCGTCTCACCGTTGAGTGCTCCACGCCCGTAGGACGTGCCGAGGATTCCTGTGAAATGGAAGGAAACGGCGGGGATATGGTCATCGGCTTCAACAACAGCTACCTTACGGACGCTCTGAAGGCGGCTCCGGAGGAAAACCTGATCGTCAATCTCATCAGCAGCTCCTCTCCCTGCGTTCTCACGCCGGAGGACGGGAGCGAGAAATTCCTCTATATGATCCTGCCGGTGCGGCTGCGTGCCGAATAAATGCGCGCCGACTGGATCCTGACGGAGAATTTCCGTCTTCTGGG
>CACZBB010000147.1 GCA_902779245.1 uncultured Lachnospiraceae bacterium
TCAGCGACAAACTATAATTTTATGGTTCATACACAGGCTGATTTATGTCACTGGCCCGTGCCAAACAGCGAGTGTTTGGCACGGGAGTGACTTGTAACATCTTCAAACATTATTCACGACCTCCGGGAGTCAGAAAGCTCATGACCGGATCCGGTATTCGGCGGATCCGTCCTCCTCATGTACAAGCAGCCCGCTCTCGGCAAAGGTCGCCGCGTTATGATAGGCGGCAAGGGCGAGGTCAATGAGCGGGAGCAGACAGAGCGCCCCCGTGCCCTCCCCGAGGGCAAGGTCGGCCCGGAGGATCGGCGTGAGCCCGAGCTCTCCCAGAAGATACCCGGCCATCGGCTCGCGGCTTTGGTGCGAAGCCAGAAGAAAGCTCCGCGTCCCGGGCGCGAGTCGCTCGGCCAAAAGCGCGGCCGCCGCGGAGATCGCGCCGTCCAGGATCGCCGGGACGCGGCGCTTCGCGCAGCCGATATAAAACCCCGCCATCGCCGCCAGGTCAAAACCGCCGACGCAGCAGAGCGCCCGGAAGGCTAATGCCCGTCCCGGATCGGGCTCCTGCCCGGAACCCGCGGCGCCGCGGAAAGCGGAAGTCCTGCTCCCGGCGCCGGGTTTTCCTTCCGCGGCATTATTTTTCTCTGCAAAGTGTTCCGGCGGCGTTCGATTCAGCGTCGCGGCAGGAAGGCCTTCGTCCGGACAAAAACCATAGTTTTTTAATGCCTCGTCAATGACCCGCGTCTTCCGGGCAAGGCCCTCGTCATCAAGCCCCGCTCCCCTCCCGACGACGGCATCTGCCGGAAGGCCAAGGAGCGCGGTGGCGACGGCCGCGGAGGTCGTCGTATTGCCGATCCCCGCCTCTCCGGCAAGAAGCAGCTCCGCCCCTCCGTCCGCAAGCGCCTTGGCCATCGACTCGCCGACGGAGAGCGCCGCGCACGCTTCGTCCGGCGTCATGGCCGGCTCCTTCGCAAAATTCCGTGTCCCGCGGCGGACGGCCCGCCGTACCAGCCCTAAAGCGCTCTCCCCGCCGCCCGGTATTCCTGCCTTCTCCGCCCATATCCGGGTCAGAGAAATTTCCGCCTCCTTCCGGAGCCGGTCCGGAGAAGTTTCCGCCTCCGGAATTCCTGCCGTCTCCTTTGCCTCCTTCCGGAGCCGGTCCGGAGAAGTATCCTCTGCCGAAGCCGCGCCGGCAGAGGGCACGTTTTCATCTGCCGCCTGGCCGAACATCCCCACGTCGACACAGACGACCTCGCAGCGCGCGGCCTTCGCCATCGCGCTCACGTTCCCGCGCCCGGCGGCGATATTTGCCGCGATCACGGCCGTCAGGGCCGGGTCCGAGCCGCAGACCCCCTCGGCCGTCACGCCATTGTCCGCGCAGAAAACCGCGATCGCCCGACGCCCGGCACGAAGATCCGCCGTTCCCCGGATGCCCGCCATCCGTATGACCAGCCGCTCCAGCTCTCCAAGGCTGCCCACCGGCTTCGCCAGCGCGTCCCACCGGCCCTTCGCGGCCGTCTCCGCTTCCTTATCAATCTCCGGTATCCCGCCAAAATTCATAGGTCAACTCCATGGTCTACTGTATGTTATGTCTTGTCTTTTCGTTACGGCTCACTCCGTTCAGAGCATCAGCAATTCTATTATGCCAGAAAGGATCCCCGGAAACAAGATGCAGTTCCCCTCCGCATAGTTTGACGATGGGCTGTTTCGGTTCACTCCGTTCACGGCAGCGATGTCCTTTCGTCTGTGACGCTATGTCACCTTTCAAAATGTAACATTTAAGTAACCTTCGGGATATCCTCTTGACGAATCAATACTCTTGGGATAAAATGAACCACTAAAATAAAGCAAAGCCCAAGCAGTTCGGCCGACCGGCCAGGGAGTAAAAACAGATGGCAAAAAACAACAAATTATGGAAGCTTTTTTTCTATGCGGGCATCGAAAAGGAAGACTATGCAAAGCTTCTCCCCAGCATACGCGAAGAGAATCGCGTGCTGCTGAAACCGTTTTCCCAGATCGCTGCCATAATGTTTTTACTTCTTTTCATTGTAAGCATGCTTTCTAATGGCTTTGTCACCGTTAACAGCACGACGTATCTGCTCTGCGGAATCGCCATGATGTTGATTCTGTTTTGCACTCATTTTTTATTGCCGAAATTCCCGGTGCTGGTGTCGCTCCTCGTCTATGCTTTTGAAATTATCCTTTATATCTTCGGCATCCATATTTCCATGCTTCACGCGAATATGCCGGCGGTTTCCGCCGTTGCCTTTTTGCTGGTAAGCCCGCTCTTATTCTACGACCGGCCCATCCGGCTTTCCTCCCTGATTGCGGCCGTCGTCGCGGTGTTCTGCTGGATCGTTCTCCGGTTCAAGACGCCGGACATCGCCCAGATCGATGTATGGAACTCAATCACCTTCGGCATCGTGGCCGTAGCCGCCACGGTTTTCACAATGACCATCAAAATCCGCGCGCTTTCGCAGTCGCGGCAGGTCGTATACCTGAGCCAGACCGATCTTTTGACCGGGCTCAAAAACCGGAATTACTACGAGCGTCAGCTGCCGAAATACCCGGAAATATGCACGAAAAATATCATCTGTGTTTACGCCGATGTGAATGGTCTTCATGAAGTGAATAACCTGAACGGGCATCCGGAGGGTGACAGGATGCTGAAGGCGGTTGCCGCGGAAATGCTGCGGTATTTTGATTCGGAGCATACCTACCGCATCGGCGGCGACGAGTTTATTGCCTTTCAGCCGGACGGCCATCCGGAAAATCTGCCCCTTGAGATTGAGCAGTTCAAGCGTATTCTGGCTGAAAAAGGTTATTATATATCGATCGGAACCTCCGTGCGCAGCAAGGCGAATGGCGAGCTGAACATGATGGAGATCGTCAATGAAGCCGAAGGCCGGATGTATGACGATAAACGGGAATTCTACAGTCATACCGAAAATGACCGGAGGAGCCGGTAACCGGAAGCCTTGCAGGACATTCATTTGTTTTCGACTCTCAAAGTCCAGGGATGCCCGATTTATTATTTTCAAACAGGAGGAGCGTTATGAACACCGCGATCATTCTCGCCGCCGGCCGGGGGACGCGCCTCGGCGGCGATACGCCGAAACAATTTCTCCCGCTCGGCGAGGAGCCCCTGATCAGCCGGACAGTCCGTGTCTTTCAGAATTCTCCGGTCATCGACGATATTGTTCTTGTGACAAATGCCGCTTACCTTTCTTTTTGCCGGGAGGCGCTCGGGGCATTTTCGAAGGTTTCCGCGATCGTTGAGGGCGGCGCGGAGCGCTACGATTCGGTGATGGCCGGCCTTCGCGCCTGCCCCGATGCCGACTATGTCTACATCCACGACGGCGCGAGGCCTTTTGTCACAAACGAAATTCTTGAAAATCTCGCCGCGGCTTTGGAGGAGGGTCCGGCAGCCATCGCGGGTGTCCCGGCCAAGGACACGGTGAAGCTTGTAAACGCGGAGGGGACGGTCACCGCCACGCCGCCGCGGGCTTCCTGCCGTCTGGTGCAGACCCCGCAAGCTTTTGATGCCGAGCTGATCCGCCGCGCCTACGCGATCGTGCGGAAAAAGAGCCTCGCCGGGATCACGGACGACGCCATGGTTATGGAGGCTGCCGGTCTCGCGGAGGTCCGGATTGTCCCGGGTGACGAGCGGAACATCAAGATCACCACGAAAGCCGACCTCGAATACGCAAGATTCCTGGTCGAGAGAGGGATCGCATAAGCTGAAGCGTTTCTGGTCACACGGTGACCAGAAACGAAGTGAACATATCAACGGAGGTTGCCAGCCGAAAAAGAAGCTGTAAAATCTCTTGCTTCTTTCCGTTTCATCTGTTATACTTATTGAGATACAGTTATTGGAGGGTTACCGAAGTGGCCATAACGGGGTGGTCTTGAAAACCATTTGGGGTAACACCCACGCGGGTTCGAATCCTGCACCCTCCGCGAAAAAAGGGCTGTCGCACAAAGCGTTCGAGCCGCTAAATATGGTAGACATCATTTGTAGATGCAAACCATATTTAGCTGTCGTAAAGCTAAATGCGACAGCTCGTTTTTTTTTCATCTTTATACGCGCATCCCCCTTCCTGTTTTCAAAATTGTACAACAACCGCAGGGCGTTGGCAAGAAAGCTTTACCATAGGCAGCCCTGGATTCCCCCATCTGTTCATTTTCAACGATTAACCGCCCAATTTCAAAATATGTACATACCATGACAGATAGCGCAGTGTCGATGCCAAAACGATTCGCCTTCTTGTAAAGAATTGTAAAGGGGTTTTGGAGTGTATTCACTTGAATATGAAGATTTTCTGTTGTATCAAGTTCCTGCTGTTGCTATAATTTTACACAGTGGAACTTTTAATATCTGGCAGCTAATGATGAGAGGTGTTCGTTATGGAAGTCAGCTACAAAAAGCTGTGGAAGCTGTTGATTGATAAGGATATGAAGAAAAAGGATCTTCAGGCGAAGGCCGGGATCAGCTGGGCTTCCGTCACGAAGTTCTCGAAAGGGGAGACGGTCAGCATGGAGGTGCTGATGAAGGTCTGTAAAGCCTTGGCGTGTGATATTGGAGACATAATGGAATTTGTCCCGTCTGAGAACGAATGATGATCTGCAGTGCTGACGGAGGATGATTTCATGAAGATTATTGATAATGTCACGGAAATTGTGCGTGATGACATGGCACAGACGATCAAGCGCGGCAGCAAAGTGTCGATCGCCGCGGCTTGTTTTTCCATGTATGCCTATAGTGTTCTGAAAAAGCAGCTGGAATCCATTGATGAATTTCGGTTTATTTTCACGTCGCCAACTTTCATAACGGAGAAAGCCGAGAAACAGAAGCGCGAATTCTATATTCCCCGACAAAGCCGTGAGCAAAGCCTCTACGGCACTGAATTTGAAATCAAGCTGCGAAATGAAATGACGCAGAAAGCGATTGCCCAGGAATGTGCCGAATGGATTCGGAAAAAGGCTCGCTTCCGTTCAAATACTACCGGTGAAAACATGAGCGGCTTTATGACGGTAGCTTCTCCTGCGGAGGAAGTGGCCTACATGCCCATGAATGGCTTTACTACCGTAGATATTGGCTGCGAACGCGGCAACAACAGCTACAACATGGTCAACCGCATGGAAGCTCCATTTTCCACGCAGTACATGCAGCTTTTTGAAAAGCTTTGGAATGACCGCGGCAAACTGCAGGACGTAACCGATGTGATCATGGACAACATATCATCCGCGTACAACGAAAACTCTCCGGAATTCATTTACTTCATGATGCTGTACAACGTGTTCAGCGAGTTCCTGGATAACCTCTCGGAGGATGTGCTCCCGAACGAGGCGACCGGCTTCAAGCAGAGCAAAATCTGGAGCATGCTCTATGATTTCCAGAAAGACGCTGCTCTGGCCATTATCAACAAGCTGGAGAAATATAATGGCTGCATCCTGGCTGACAGCGTGGGCCTTGGCAAGACCTTCACCGCCCTGGCCGTCATCAAATACTA
>CACZBB010000148.1 GCA_902779245.1 uncultured Lachnospiraceae bacterium
TGTTAGCGGAGCATCGACTCCGACGCCTGTCATTTCAGGGGTTGTTTCTTTTTCTTTTATCTTCAAAGTAAAGGTGCCGCCCTCCGGAGTAGAGATGCGGAGTGCATGTATCTTGTATAAAAAAGAATGCCTGACAACGCAAAGCGGATTTATGGGCTCAACGAGATGGATGTCGACCATATGACGGCATGGAGCAAAGGCAGTTCCCCGGATGCATCTATTTGCCAGATGCTCTGTAAAACACACAACCGGGCCAAGGGGAACAGATAAGAACGCCGCAGCGTATAATCCCGCGCATCCGCTCAAATACTGTCTGATTGAAGTCTTTGTCCGGGAATCGGATCTCCGGCCAGGCGCAGGAGGCTCCGGCCCATGGATGATTCCTTTTGCCGGCGGTTTTCCGCATGGCAGAGGACGGCCGGCTTTCTTAATTTCTATTAACCCGCTTGTCTTTTTCCCGCGCGGAGATTATAATCTCCAACGCATCCAACAAGTGGAGGGAAAAATGAAAAAGACAATTCTGGTTTTGACGATCATCGCGGCGCTCATGCTTTCGCTGGCCGGCTGCGGGAAAGCCCCCGCCGCGGAAAGCCGGACGCCCGCCGGCGAGCCGCAGGTCACAGCGGCCGCCCGGGATCCCGCGGAAGCCGACGGGCAGGCCGCGCAGTCCGGCACTGACGAGCCTGCGGCCGATACCGGCAGAAAAAACGGCGAACGCTTTGAAACGGTCATCATACTTGAAGGCATGGAGGAGACAGTCCGATACGAGCATGTCAGAAACGACACGATCGGGTTCGAAATGGACTATGACTATGAGTCGTTCGTACGGCACAGCGAATCGGGCCGGGAAGTCTTCCTCTCGATCTGGGACGACCCCAAAGCTCCCGAGAACTATCTCGAGGTGACAGCCAGCGCGGAGGATGCCGATGCCGTCGCCGCGTCCGTCAGCGAACGCCTTTCACAGGAGTATGAGCTCCTTAAGGAATCGCGCGAGCTTGACCGCGCGGGCCGCTGCATACGGATCGAAGCATCCGAGCTCAAGGGCACCGGCAGGATGGCGGATCAGCTGCAGGCGGTGTATATTATCCCGGCGCCCGACGGCTGCCGTGTCGCCGCGGCACACTTCTCCATTGAGAGCGCGGAAGGCTTCGGGAGACGCTTCGCCTATATGCTCAATACCTTCTCGGCCATTAGCGGCGGGGAAGAAAAAAGGATATCGGACGAACAGGCACTTGCCGCGATCAAGAGATACTGTTATCTCAACAATCCGGATCTGGAGGGCATGGAAAAAGCCGGCGAATACCCTGTTTATTGGGACGTTTCGTCGAGCGATGAACAGGAGATCGTGATTCTGTTCAGGTCATACACGGGAGCGCAGATCCGCTACCATATCGATCCAGTTTCGGGAGAGGCCTATGTTACGGAGTTCGTTCCCGGGATAACAGCGGAGGAAGAGCGGACGGATGAAAGCCTGAATATATGGGAGTATATCCGGACGATAAGCGAATGACCCCGGAAAGCGGGGGAGGCACGGGATGCGAAAGTCAGGACTGACCGGGACGTGTATCTGACGGTGCCGGCGGCCCTTGCCCGTCCAGTCCCCGCTTTCGCTCCGCCCGGCAGTTCATACACGAAAAAAACCGCACCCTTGTCTATCAAGACAAAGGTGCGGTTTTGCTCGTGAGGCCGGGTTCGCGGCACGCTTTCGGCTTCTGCTTCAAAAGCAACGGAAAGCCTGCCGCTTATACTCCGGAGTGGGGGTCACTCGTTTGTGTAGTTGTCGAAATAGCCCTGAATGTAGACGATGGGAGTGCCCTTGTCGCCGGAGCCGGAGGTCAGGTCGCACAGCGAGCCGATCAGATCGGTGAGGCGCCGGGGCGTGGTGCCCTCGGAGACCATGTTGCCCACCAGGCTTTCGCCGGTCTTGGCGCGGATCTTGGCCTCGATGGCTTCCCGCAGAGCGTCGCCGGAGAGATCGCTGAACTCGTTGTCGGCCAGGTACTTGAGCTTGAGCTCGTTGGGCGTGCCGACCAGACCCGCGGTGTAGCCGGGGGAGACCACAGGGTCGGCCAGCTCCCAGATCTTGCCGACGGGATCCTTAAACGCGCCGTCGCCGTAGACCATGGCCTCGATGCGTTTGCCGCTGGCCTCGGAGAGGATGCGGCTGAGTTCCTCGGCGACGGCGGTGCAGTCGCGGGGGAAGAGCTTGACGGTATCCTCGGTGGCCTTGTTGGAGCCCAGCAGACCGTAGACCTCGTTGTAGCCGCTGCCGTCGACCGGGGCGTTGAGAATGTCGTCCAGACCCAGCACGGTCCTGGCGCCGGCGGACTTGAGCAGCCGCTTGGAGCGGGCGCGGGTGTGGATGTCGCAGGTGATGACGGTGTCGGTGTGATCGAGCAGGGTGGTGACCTTGTTGCCGAAGAGCACCTCGACCTCGCAGCCTTCGCCGCGGATCAGGTCGGAGTAGAAGTCGATGTAGTCCACACCGGTGAAGGGGTGGACGATGCGGCCGAATTTCTCACGGAACTGTCCGAGCGTCAGAACGTCGGCATAGGGGTTGACGCCGGCCTCATCCAGCTTGTCCCAGTCCACCAGATGGTTGCCCACCTCGTCGGAGGGGTAGCTGAGCAGCAGGACGATCTTCTTGCAGCCGGCGGCCATGCCGCGCAGCAGCAGGGAGAAACGGTTGCGGCTGAGGATGGGGAAGGCCACGCCCACCGTTTCGCCGCCGGTCTTGGCCCGCACATCCGCGGCGATATCGGACACGCTCGCGTAGTTTCCCTGGGCGCGGGCCACGACGGACTCGGTCACGGCCACGATGTCACGGTCACAGGGGGTGATGCCGGCTTCCTTCCAGGCCTCCATGACGGACTCCGCGGCGATCCGGGCAATGTTGTCGTTCTTGCGGATGATGGGGGCGCGGATGCCGCGCACGACAGTTCCGATGGTTCTCATAGAAAAAACGCTCCTTTGCCGAAACGGCGAAATTTGAAAATTACAGGAGATAGTATACGTCAGAGAAAGAAATAAGTAAAGCCTTAACCTATATCATTTTTGATGTCCTGACGATAGTTTTTTCCTTGCTTTCGACTCAGAGACAGAAGGACTTTCCCGGTTGCCATCTCCGGCGGAGAATGGTATATTCATATCAACAAAGCGTTCTTTTCCGGGAGATCGTCTTTGCATACATGAGCAGTGAAAAAGCACAGGCAAATTGAAAACGGCAGGAGGATACGCTCGTGATTTTGCTGGTGATCGACATGCAGAAGGGCATCGTTGACGAGGAATTGTATGCCTTTGATACCTTTATGGACAGGACCGTACGGCTGATTGACGCCGCCAGGAAGAACAAGGTCGAAGTTATCTACGTCCAGCATGACGCCGGCCCCGGCAGCGGTCTCTCTGTCGGAGACAGTGCCTTTGAGATCGTCGACCGGGTGCGCCCCGAGCCGGGAGAAAAAGTCTTTGTCAAGACGATCAACAGCTGCTTCGGCAGCAAAGACTTCAAGGAATACATGAAACGGCAGGAAGACAAGCGGCTGATGATCATCGGGCTGCAGACGAATTACTGCATCGACGCCACGGTTAAATCCGCTTTTGAAAGAGGCTATGAGGTAATCATCCCCGAAGGGACGAACTCCACCTTCGACAATGACTACATGACCGGCGAAACCACGGTCCGGTATTACAATGAAGACGTTTGGGAAGAACTTGTCGACGCCGTGACCTTCGAAGAAGCCATAGACATGTTGGAACAGTGACAGCCTTCGGCCTGCCTGCGGGAATCGCCGCACACGATCGGGTTTCAGGGAGGCTGAAGGAAAACGATTTTGCGTCGACGGCGTATCGCACACAGGGAACGCTCTTCTGCTTCGGACGGACAGAAGAGCGTTCCCTGTTGCGCGCATCGGCCGGGCATAGTATAATCATCTCGGCAGAGGCACACGGGCATGGCTGAAAAACGAAGCTTTGGCGGAACGAGGGAGCGGAAGCGCATGAGATTTGAACACACCGACAGAAAAGGTTTCCGGCTCGGCCTGATCGATTTCTTTACCGCCGGGCTGTTCTTTCTCCTGTATATGCCCTTCGGCGGCCTCCAGGACGAGCTGGATGAGGTGCTGGGCCGCAGGACGCAGCGCTACTGGAAAGCCTATCTGCTGGGGATCCCCACGCTGTTCGTCTATACGCTGGTGTGGATGGCGCGGATCGCCGAGGAATTGAAGACCAAAGCCGTCGAGCTGGGCGTCGAAGGGCCTTACACCTCCTTCCGGCACATGTTCGACTGGAACGTGTTCGGCCTGCTGCTGTTCGGCCCGGCGGTCGCCACCGGGCGCTTCTTCGACACGCTCAACCGTGTCGAGCGCGAGCTGAACCGCCGCGCCTCCGCCGGGGATGCGTGAGCGCGGAGAAAACCGCGCGGGCGAAGACGGGACGAAACCGGGGCTCGGTTCAAAAGAGTTTTGACGAAGAATGAATGTCTGCATGGGGAGAGAAGGAGCGGCGTGAAGAAGTAAAGGATCCTGATGAGTGTTTTGGGTGTCGCGGCCTGCGGGATCAGCGTCGGCATGTTCAAGCATGCCGCACTGGGCGTGGACCCCTTTCAGTCCCTGATGAGCGGCCTGGACGCCGTCATCCAACACTGTATGTGATCGTCAATCTGGTCCTGCTGCTGTTCGCTTTCGCCTTTGACAGGCGGAAGATCGGACTGGCGACCATGATCAACCTCTTCCTGCTCGGATACATCGCCGAGTTTTCCCAGGCCTGCTGCAAAGCCCTTTTCCCGGCCCCGGGCCTTGCCGGCCGGCTCCTTCTGCTGGCTGCCGCGGTCGTGCTGATGTGCTTTGCCTCGGCCTTTTACTTCACCGCGGCGCTGGGCGTGTCCACCTATGACGCCGTCTCGCTGATCTGGTCGGAAAAGCAGAACAGGCTTCGCTTTCCGTACTGCAGGATCATCTGCGACTGCGTCTGCGTCCTGCTGGGGGCGCTGCTGTGCAGAGCGGGAGGTGTGAAGCTGTCGGGCGTTGTGGGGATCGGGACGGTCATCACAGCATTTTTCATGGGGCCGCTGATCGCGTTTTTCAACCGCAAGGTCGCAGGGCCGTTCCTTGAACGCCCGGCGCGCTTTCCGGAAAAGAGCGGGAGAGTTTGAAAAAGGAGACATGGAGAGCATGAAAGAAGAAACGATCGTCATCCGCAGAGAGAGACCCGAGGACCGGCGCGCGGTGGAAGAGCTTGTGCGCGAGGCGTTCTGGAACGTATACCGCCCGGGCTGCCTGGAGCATTACGTGCTGCACCGGCTGCGGGACGACCCGGCCTTCGTGCCGGAGCTGGACCTCGTCATGGAGCGGGACGGTCGCCTGATCGGGCAGAACATGTTCATGCACGCCGCCATCCGCGCCGACGACGGCCGGGAGATCCCCATTATGACGATGGGGCCGATCTGCATCGCGCCCGGCAGGGATACGGCAAACGGCTTCTGGACGCCTCGCTCGAAAGGGCTGCGGCGCTCGGCTGCGGAGCGCTGTGCTTCGAGGGCAATATCGACTTTTACGGCAAGAGCGGCTTTCGGTTTGCGCGGGAGTTCGCCATCCGCTATCACGATCTGCCGGAGGGGGCGGACGATTCCTTCTTCCTCTGCCGCGAGCTGGAAAACGGATACCTGCGGGGCGTCAGCGGAGTATACGCGCCGCCCGAGGGCTACTTTTGCGCGGAGCGGGAGAAGGAGGCCTTCGAGGCCTTCGACGCGACCTTCCCGCCGAAAAAGAAACAGAAACTGCCTGGCCAGATCTTTTGAGAAGGCCGAAGCGAAAGGGAGCGCGCCTTTGCCCCGTCGGGCGAAGGCGCGCTCCCCCTTTTTCTTCCAAAAAAGGAAAAACACAAAATATAGTATTAATCTTTCTTAATTCTCCGCCTCCGGGAACAAAATATATTGCAAAGACAGCCTTTTGATGGTAAAATGCCACGATAGAAGAGTATCCGCGTCCCGCCTCTTTTCGGGCGCGGCAGCACGTCCTCCCGGCCCGGCTTCACCGCGGGGGAGGAGCGATTCGGAGGAAAAGCCGTGAAAGTCAGGAAAGGGATCTGCCTGATCCTTTGCATATTGTTTTTGAGCGGGCTCGTGCCGCTTCGCGCCGCCGCCGTCAGCGGCGAGTGCGTGGACGGCGTCTGGGCTTCGATCGCCCTCACGGGGGGAGCCAACAAGCTTATCTTTACCGCTGACGGCGAGATCGAGCAGCAGATCCTGCAGCCCAACGAGCAGACTCCCGCTCAGTACATCCTTCCCGAGGGCGTCGCCTATGACGCGGCAAGCAACACCCTG
>CACZBB010000149.1 GCA_902779245.1 uncultured Lachnospiraceae bacterium
GACGTTTCTGCTGGATGCTAAGGCATGGACGTTTCTGCTGGATGCTAAGGCATGGACTGTTTTCTGTACACTGAGGCGTGCCATCGCCCGCAGGGCGATGGCAAAACGCCTTCGTTTCTGGTCACCGTGTGACCAGAAACGAAAGCCCCGGAGGCCGAAGTCTCCGGGGCGATCCTTATGCGCAGATTTCCGGCTTTCGCCTCCATCTTACGCAATCATGTTTCAGGATGCGGCTTTCAGGGATTTCCCTTTTATCTGTCCCCGCGGCTTTGGCCTGCGGATCAGGCTTTTTCTGCCTGCCAGACAATCCCCTTATAGGTATAGCCCTTCTTCTTCAGTGCCTTGGCCGTGTCCCTGCTCGTCGTGTACCGATAGACGCCGGACTTCACCAGCTCATAGACCGGCGTGCCCTTCGAGACGGCCGCATAGAAGGCCTTGCTTACCTTATAGCCCGCTTTCTTCATCTTCACAGCATATGTGCGATCAATGGTATACCTGTAATGTCCGGTCTTGGAGGAATAGACCGAGTAGACCGGTGTCTTCGACGTGCCTGCCGCGAAGAATACGCGGGTCACGGTATAGCCCTTTGACTTCAGGGACTTCGCCGCAGAAAGGCTCGTCGTATAGCGGACCGTGCCGCCCTTCACAGCCTGATAGACCTGTTTGGCCTGGACCGTGACCTTACAGTAAACCTTGAGGCCGCCTTTCGTCATGGCACGGATCGTCGCCGTTCCGACAGATTTCGCCGTGACAAGACCCTTATTGGAAACCGTCGCGACGGAGGTCTTTCCGGACGTCCAGGTGATCGCGCCGTCCACAGCCTTTGCCGGCGTAACCTTTGCCGTAAGCTGCAGCGTCTCGCCCGTATAGAGCGTCACCTTCGTCTTGTTGATGGTGATCTTCTTGCCAATAACCGGCTCAGTCACCGGGGGCACCGTCGGCGTGGGCGTCACCGTCGGCGTCGGGGTCGGGGTCGCCGGCTCCTCGGTCGGCGTCGGCGTGACCGGCTCGACATAGTCCTTCCATTCGCCTTCGGCCGTGTAGACCTTCTTCTCTCCGGCCGTGATCTTACCCGCGTCAAACTGCTCGCCGCTGCCGTTGTTGAAGATCACGTTGCCTTCGCTTCCCTCCAGCTCATAAGCCAGCGGGAGAACATACTTCATAAGGCCTTCCCCGGCTTCTTCCATCGCCGCGCCCGGCCAGCCGGCATTTTCGGCGCTTCCCCAGATATAGATGTTATAGGCAGTCCAGTCCGGCCTCGCGTCCTTCTCCAGATAAACCACCGTATTGTCCTGCTTCTCCCAGGCCGTGTAGGTCTCGGTGACCGTTATAAGCTCCTTGCCGTCCTTGTCATAGCCGACAAGGGTCAGCTCAACGGTATCCATGTGCTTGTCCATGTAATCGGACACCTTGAGGGTATCTCCGTTCCTGGCGTCTCCGGTAACGGCGGCCTCCCTGTTGCCGTTGACAACCATGGTGCACTTCGCGGACGCGACATTTTTAATAATGAAGCCAACTTCCGTCTCCGTTCCGACCGGAATGTAAGACGTGCCCTTCGTGAACGAAACCGCCGGTTTGGAAAACTCCTCCTCCGTGTAGTCCACCCAGCGACCGTCGAAGGTGTAGATCTTCTGCTGGCCGGCCACAAGGCTGCCCGCGTCAAACTGGTTGTTTCCGCCGCCGCTGCCGTTGTTGAAAATGACATTGCCGGTTACGCCTTCGAATTCATACTCAAACGGGAGGACATAGCGGAGAAGCCCGGTCTCCGTCACCTCCGGCGCCACGCCCGGCCAGCCGGCGTTCTCTTTCGCCTGGTTGCTCCAGACATAAACTCTGTAATTCTTCCACTCCGGACGGGCAACGGGATCGAGATAAACGACCGTATTGTCCTTCTTGACCCACTTCGTATATTCCCGCTCCACCTGGGCAAGCACGTTGTCGTCCTTGTCACAGCCGGTAAGCGTCACGGTGACCACATCCAGGTCATTGAGGTTCTTCGCGTTGATCACGTCGCCGTCCGCTACGAAGCCGGTCTGCGCATTTTCCTTGTCGCCATTGACGACCAGCTCGTACGCGACCTTGTCGCAGGCGCGGACGGTCACGCCGACATTGAGTTCTTCGGTAAGGAAGTAGCCCGAAGCCAGGGAAAGGTTCACCGCCGGCTCGAATTTCTCCTTGTCGTCCTCGTTGATGTTCGACGCGTACACCACGGCGACCTTGCCCGCCTTAACCGTACCGGTAAGAATGCCGTCCTTTACCTCGAACGCGCCCTTGTACGCCTGATCCACATAGTTTCCGTCAGCCATCTTCGTGCTGTCCGGCATGGTCGTGTCGGCGCTGATCGCCACATCCTCGTCACTCGCGTTGATGATAACGCAGCCCTTGTTGGAAGCTCCGCGCTCGATCAGGAGCACCTGGCTGTTGCCCTCGATCGGATTGACGGCCTTCTGATCCGTACCGGCCATCTCGTTGCGGAAGAAGTTCACCGCGGCGACCTGGGGATCCTTGTACATATCGCTCCCCTCGGGGCCGATCTTGTTGTTACCCCAGGGGCTGGCGGCGCTGCTGCCTGCCGGGCGGTCAAAGAACAGCGGCGTGCCGTCCTTCCTGGCCGCGATGGCTGCCCAGGCCTGAATGACCTGCTGGGTCTCGGTTAGTTCGTTATAAGAAGCATCGTTGCAGTAGTTGTCGTGAGACTCGACCCACGTCACGGTCTGGTTCGCCTTCGCGCCGGCCGGAAGCAGGGGATCCATGATGAAATCCGCGGAAAGGTTCTTCTCCGCGATGGCGTCTCTCACGCGCCAGCCCGTGTAGGAGTTGGTGGTGTTGAAATCATGCGGAGCGCCGTTTTTATCGACAAAGGTCTGGCTGTGGTACGCGCCGAGACGGCTGCTGTCGTTGTCGTTGTAGCCCGAAGCATCCTCGCCGTACTTGTGGACGCCGCCCTCCTGAAGGACCTCGCCGTACTGGAAGACCGCGCCGTTCTGGAGGATCGTCGGCCACCAGTCGCTGGCGAAATCATTGCCGTACTTTTCGGAGGTGTCATCCGGAAGCTCGATCAGCTTCGCGGCATCATAGCGGAAGCCGTCCGCGCCATTTTCCACGCAGTCTTTGAGGAAGTTGAGGACATATTCCTGCACGTCCTTGTTCTGGGTGTTCAGCTCGTAAAGGCCGCTGAGGTCGTACTGGGTCTCCTCGTAGCGGTCAACCTCCGACCAGTTCTGGTCTTTCTCCCTCTCGGCGCCCATCGGATGGAAGGGCTTCTCGGTGATGCTCTTGAACTCCTCGGAAATCTTGCTGTAATCGGAGGTCATGTGGTTCACGACGGAGTCTACGATCACCTTCACGCCGTAGGCATGCGCGACCTCGCACATCTCCTTGAACTCATCCTTCGTGCCGAGCTGGTAGTTGCCGATCTTGTAATCGGTCGGCTGGTAATGCCACCACCAGTTGTCTCCGCCGTTGATGGTCAGAGAGCCGTTGCCGCCGTTGTTGACATTGCTGATCGGAGAGGTCTGGATCGCCGAAAAGCCCGCCGCGGCGATCTCCGGAATCTTCTCCTTGATCGTGTTAAAGTTCCAGCACCAGACGTGCAGGATCGCGCCGCCCTCGATCGTCTTCGAAAGGCCGTTCTTCTGCACCTCTACATTTGCCTCCGCCGCCCGGACGGTAACCCCGCCCGCAAGCGCCTGTGCGATGAACGCAAGCGCCAGCAGCACCGCTGTTAAGATACCCTTGACCCGTTTCATGTTTGGCTCTCCTTTCTTTTGCCTGCTCGTTTTAAGAAGCATGTTAAAGTGTAGGTTTATCGTTTAACCTAATTAAACTCCTTTCCTTCATTTTTGTCAAGAACCTTTTTTTATTTATTATAAATTTTTATCAAATTTTTGTAGGTTTCCTGTGCGGTTTTTACATATTTTCAAAGGCACGTTGTCCGGTAAATCGTTTCACATGCATAGAAGTTCTCTTTTTGCGCCGTCCGTGAAAATCCGCTCAATCCGAATCTCCCCGTGCAGAGGGCTGAGGGAGGCGAACGCTGGTTCCCTCCCTTTCCCCGCGAGCCCGGTGCTGACTTCAAAAGTACATAATTGTGCGCATAGAAAAACGGCAGCCCCGCGCTGCCGCTTTTCCGTTTCAGGCCCTTTTGGCTTATTTTCATTCCGGGCCTCTGCCCTCGCGGATCGTTTATTCCTGATCGCCGCGGACCGCCCGCACCGACTCCCGCTCCACCAGCTTCACCGGAAGCCTTTCACAGACGGGCAAACTTTCCTTGTTCCGGATCCTTTCAAATAAAAGCTCGCCCGCCGTCCGGATCTTGAACGGAAGGTCCTGCGAAATCGTCGTGAGCTTCGGCGTCGAAAACGCGCTGAGCCGCAGATTGTCGTAGCCCATCACGGACACATCCCCGGGAACTTTCAGACCGCACTGGCGGAGCCCCTCGATCACGCCGAAGGCAGTGACATCCGACATGACGCACACCGCCGTGTAGCCGTTCTTGGAAAGGGCGATATCCTGCCCGGCGACCACCCCCTTATTCTTAACGGAATCCGCGCGGAAAATATCTTTGTCCCGTACCTCGATCCCATATTCGGACAGCGCGTCCCGAAAACCGCAAAAGCGCTCATAGATCACGCCGCTCTCCCCGATCACCGGACCGGCAAAGGCGATCTTCCGATGTCCGAGATTCAGCAAATGCCTCGCCGCGAGGTATCCGCCGCGGTAATCGTCCGAGAGGACCGCCGTCACGTCGCTCCCGCCGCCGTAGGAATCCAGAAAAACCGCCGGACACCTAAGGCTGCTTTGAATCTCCTGAATTTCTTCCTTCCAGACACCTACAAAAAGAGCCCCGTCCACGTTCCAGGAGGAAAGTGTGGGCAGAATATCGGCACAGTGCTCCGCGCACTGCAGCATCAGGCAGTACCCCCGGCCCCGCAGAAGCCTCTCGACCTGGCTGACCAGCTCCGAATAATAGGGATTGGATTCAAAGGTCTCCTCCGGCGCGACATGCGGGATCACCAGCATCACGATCCGGCTCTCCTGTGTGACGAGACTTCTGGCCAGGGCATTGGGCCTGTAGTTGTTCTCTTCGATGATCGCCTCGATCTTCCGGCGCGTCTCCGCGGAAACCTTGTGAAAATTTCCGTTGATGACGTTGGAAACCGAAGCGACGCTGACGCCCGCCTGTTCCGCAATTTGTTTTAAGGTCATATCACGCTCCCATGGATGTGTTTGTTAATCGTTTAACATTCTAAGGATACACTGCAAAACGGCGTTTGTCAAGAAAGCTTCCTCGCCGGCCCGCAGTTTTCCATAAAGCTCAAAAAGCACCGAAAGCCCCCTTTTCAAAGCTGCTTTCGATGCCTTGACACGCCAGGCCGCCCATTGTATGATCGGATGAACGG
>CACZBB010000150.1 GCA_902779245.1 uncultured Lachnospiraceae bacterium
CCAAAACCCAAATAATAATGTGATGGAGGGACTCGCCCTATGGAACGACTAATTCAAAAAACGGCTGGCTGGAGTGGAAGAACTATTGAGACCATCGATCAGTATATTGAAGAGCAGGATGAAAGGACCCGGCCATATCTTTATGAAATGCGCAGGATTCTTCACGAGGCGATTCCGGAAGCGCAGGAGAGAATCTCATGGAGCATGCCGACCTTCTGGAAAGGAAGGAATATCCTTCATTTTGCGGCATCGAAAAAGCATCTGGGACTGTATCCCGGCGGGGAAGCCGCGGAAATATTTGCGGACAGACTGACGGATTATGACGTAAGCAAGGGAACGATCCGTTTTTCTTACGGCCGTCCCCTGCCGGAGGCGCTGATCACGGACATTGCGAAGTGGTGCTATCAACAGTATTCAAAATGAAGAGAACAGAGTGTCATGAAGAAGATCCTCGGAGGAAAAATCTGGACGGCGGTCAGCGCCGTATTGACGCTTCTTTTGCTGGCGGGCGCGATCTGGATCGGCGCGCGCTATTACGTCAGCATGGATATTTATGAGAAGCCTTCGATGTTTTTGAACGGTGAGTACTGCGTGGACGGCGGCGAATGGAAGCCGATTGAAAAAAACCGGCCGATCACCGAACATTTTCATAAGATCGTTTTTAAAGGGAAGATGTCGAAACGGCTTTCGATCCATTACGGCTTGCTGACGATTTCTTCCAAAAACGTCTGGTATACGCTGAAAATGTCCGACGGTACCGTGATCGGGTGCTATAGCTTTGAAGAAGCCAGAAGCGCTTATGAGCATACCCTCTCGGACAGGCCGTTGGCGCTGGATCTGCCCGATACGCCCGGCTACCGTGTCAAGGAGATCAAAACCAATAATCTTTCGGAGAACGAGGAGCTGATCTTCGAGGTGGAATATCCCTACGCCGACGCGCTCGTCAGCTATAACGACTGTATTGACGTTACGGCGTATTACAGCGACGGAATGTATCTGCGCTTCTTCTACGACGCTCTGCCGACCATCCTGCTGTTCTCTCTGGTTTGCTTCTTCGGACTGTTCTTTTTTCCCGTGGCAAGCTTTATTCTCGGGAAGATCGAGTACAAGTATCTTGCCTTCGGATTCCTCAGCTTATTTTGGGGACTGTATATGATCATGCAGCAGCTCAGCGGTTATCTGAATCTGTGGATCGTCGATCCGACCGTCTGCATGATGATGGACAAGGTCACCGGATACGCTTTTATCGTCGCGGTGCTGCTTTATTTCAAGTCCAATATGTGCAGCGGCGGGACGCGCATCACGGCCAATATCACTTCTGGCGCTTACCTTGGCTGTGTGATCACCGTATTTCTTCTGCATCTTGGCCATATCCATGATCTGAATGCCTCTTCCCTGGTGATGAATATCGCCGCGGCCGTCAGTATCGCGGTCATGATCGTGCTGCTTAGCGTCGAAAAGCGGGACGGCCGCAATACGCTCCTGTTCATCCTGTCCTGGGCTCCGCTGCTGCTGACGGTCGTGGTTGATGTCCTCGATCAATTCATCCATCTGCCGGGTACACACTATTTCAACTACGGTCTGGCGGTCACCATGATTGTGCAGATCGTCGGGCTGATCTTTGACCTGCGGCAGCAATACCTGAATAAGATTCGTTATGAACAAATGCAGAAGGAACTGTACGAGGCGAAGGTGAGCGTGATGGTCAGCCAGATCCGGCCGCATTTTATGTTTAACGCTCTGTCCTCCATTGCGATCCTCTGCAGGCTTGACCCCGAAACCGCCTACAAAGCGACGGTCACCTTCTCGGATTATCTGCGCGGCAACATGGATTCGCTCAGGCAGACCGCCCCCGTTCCCTTTGAAACGGAGCTCGGGCATCTGAAAAAATATCTGTATATTGAAAAGCTACGATTCGGCGACGAGCTGAATATAGAATATGATATACAGGCGACAGACTTTGAGGTGCCCCAGCTTTCGATTCAGCCGCTGGTCGAAAATGCCGTCAAGCACGGCGTCGGCATGAAAGAGGATGGCGGTACGGTGAAGATTTCGACCCGTGAGACCGAAAAGTACTTCGAAGTGGTCATTGAAGACGACGGCACAGGCTTTGACGTGAATGAAAAGAAAGATGACGGACGTTCGCACATTGGTATGGAGAACGCCAGAAAGCGGTTAAAGGAGCTGTGCGGCGCGGACGTGATCATCACCAGCGCCGTCGGCGAAGGGACGAGAGCGCGGGTGGTGATCCCGAAGCAAAAGGAGGAAGCGTCGTGAGAATATTATGCGTGGACGATGAACAGCTGATGCTGAAAATGCTGGAGATGGCGGTTAAGGAAGCCCGGCCCGACGCGGAGGTGACCGCGTACAGAAAGCAGGCGGACCTCCTTGAGGACGCGCGGAAGAACGGCTGCGACATCGCCTTCCTGGATATCCATATGCGCGGAATGAACGGCGTGGAGCTCGCCAAAGAGCTGAAAATGGTCAATCCCAGGATGAATATTATCTTTGTCACGGGATTTTCGGAGTATACGGGCGAGGCGATGAGGCTGCACGCCTCCGGCTATATCATGAAGCCCGTCACAAAGGAAAAGGTGGAACAGGAGCTTTCGGATCTGCGTTTCCCGATCGTTGCGAAGAAAGACGCGAAGCTACGCGTACAGTGCTTTGGCAATTTCGATGTTTTTACGCCGGAGGGGGAGCATGTCCGGTTTGAGCGAAGTAAATCGAAGGAGGTCTTTGCCTACCTTGTCCACCGGCACGGCAGCTCCTGCAGCACGAGAGAGATCTTTGCCGTGATCTTTGAGGATGAGCCGTATGAAAAAAAGCTGCAAAACCTTCTGCAAACCTATATTTACGCGATGATCAAAAGCCTGAAGGCGGTCGGCGCGGAGGACGCGGTCGTCCGCAGCTACAACGCGCTCGCGGTCAATCCGAACGTGCTCGACTGTGATTATTACCGCTTCAAAGAGCTCGACGCCGGCGCGGTCAACGCCTATCAGAACGAATACATGAGTCAGTACTCCTGGGCGGATTTTCTGTTTGACGAAGAATTCACACGGGCATAACCGGACGGAGGAATAAACATGATGAAAAAACATTGGACGTTGCTGTTTCTTCTTGTTTTTCTGGTGGCTGTTTCGGGCGGATGCGCTTCCGAAAAAAAGAACTTACAGTCCAGACTTCCGGTAAAGGTGTTGATCCTTCCAAAATTTGAAGTCGGAAACATGGAGGGAGATTTCCCGGGCGAGGCGCAGTATTACTACGAGGGGTATCTCTCGGGCGGAAAAGAGTATGCGCTGAAGGGCGCGGGCGACGGAACGAAGCTTTATTATAAAAACGGTGTTGCGATGTGCGTGACCGGAATGGGCAAGGTCAGCGCGGCCCTCCACACAGCCGCCGCCCTCTCGGACGAACGCTTTGATTTTTCGAAGGCCTATATTCTTTCCACCGGCTGTGCCGGTTCGGCGGAGGGCTACGGGGTCATGGGGGACGTTTATATCCTGTCCGCCGCCGTTGATTATGATCTTGGACATCACGCGGATCCGAGGGAAATGAGCGAGGAGAGAGCGACGACCTGGTTTCATGACGACAGCTATGACGAATACGCCGTGATCGAGACGGATCCGACGCTTACCGCGAAAGTGTATGACCTGGTGAAGGATATCCGGCTGGAAACGACGGAGCGCACCGCCGAATATATGCGGATCGCGTTTCCGGGGGAGGCGTGGGCCGACAGGGAGCCGAGGGTGCTTCGCGGAACGGCTGTTTCCGGGGATAACTTCTGGAAAGGCCGCTACGACCATCAAAACGTGCTGCTCATGATGAAAACCTATGGCTGTACCGATCCGTACGCGGTGACGGAGATGGAGGAGATCGCGGTCGGCCGTGCCGTAAAGAATTTCGGCCTGCTGGACCGTCTGATCATCCTGCGCGACAGCGTAAATACGGACGTATTCATGCAGGGTGCCACGCCCGAGAGCCTCTGGGAGCAGATGGCCGATGACGAGCTGGCCTCGGAGGAAAGCGTGGAGTCTCTCGACATCTTTCCCGTGGCAAGGCGGAACAATTATACGGTCGGCAAAACGATCATCGATGCTATTTTAGCCGGCAGTCTTGAAAGCGTCCCGGATTCATCCGTCAACGCCGCGGGAGGGTGATGGTGAAAACCGCGCCGTTCTGGTTTTTGGCCTCGATGCTTCCGCCGTATTTTTCCGCGGCGGTCTTTGCGATGGCCAGGCCGATGCCGTGCTTTCCGCCCTCGGCCTTGTAGAAGCGCTCGAAGATGTAGGGGAGGTCGGCTTCGGCGATGCCGGGGCCGTCGTCGGCGATGGTGATGACCGCGGCGTCCTCCTCGGTTCGGCAATTAAGGCGCACGGAGGCTTTGGCATAGCGGATGGCGTTCGAGAGAAGGTTTCCGCACATCTGCCGGGCATCCTCCTCGCGGACGGCGGCGGTTACCGGGGAATCGGCAAAGGCAAATTCGAAGGAGATGTTATGGGTCTGTGCCTCCGCGCGCTGCTCGGACGCACAGAGAGAAAGTGTTTCGCGAAGATCAAGAGGTTCAACCGTCCCTTCGGGGACGGTTTTTCCGATTCGGGAGAGATAGAGAAGATCGTCGACCAGGCCGCCGAGGCGGTCGGATTCCGTGAGAATGATTTTCGCGGAGGGAACCGGCTCCATAATGCCGCAGACGATGCCCTCGGCATTTCCCCGGATGGAGGTGAGGGGGGTCCGCAGCTCGTGGGACACGTTCTGAAAAAACGTATCCTGCCTTGTTTTGGCTTCGCGAAGCTCCGATGCCATCCTGTTCATCGCCGCGGCGAGCTCGTCAAATTCCACTTCCCGGAAGGTCAGCTCTTCGGGCGTAAGGTTGCCGCTTCCGATGGCCGCGGCAAAGGCTGAGAGGCTTTGAACCGGAGCGGAGAGGGTGCGGGCAAAGTGACGGCTCAGAAGAATCGAGAGAAAAATGGCGATGAGGATCACGATGAAAAGCACCAGATTCAGCCGGTGTGTGAAGGCCATGAGGGAGGTTACGTCCGCGTAGACAAGGAGAAGCTGGTTCTCATCCTCCGGATCCCTGGCAGAGGAGATCGCGTAGGTTCCGCTCTCCGTGGAGATGATTTTGCTGCTGATGCCGCCGCTTAGGTCTTGCCCGGAAAAGTAAGCGGCGATTTCCGAACCGACCGCCGTGTCTCCGCTCAGAATCTCAAGGAGGGTTCCGTCGCTG
>CACZBB010000151.1 GCA_902779245.1 uncultured Lachnospiraceae bacterium
CCGGCGCGGCGGAAACCGTGGAAACCGCAGAGGCTTTGGAGGCCGGCGCGGGATTTGCCGAAGTTGCTGGCGCGGAAGCCGCGGAGACCCTGGGGAACGGCGCGGCGGAATCGGCCGGAGCGGCAGGCGCGGAAGCCGCGGCGGAACTTGGCGGAGCTGAGGAAACTATGGAAACCGCGGAGGCGTTGGGAGCCGGAGCTGCGGAAACGGCGGAAACCGCGGAGACCCTGGGGAACGGCGCGGCGGAATCGACCGGAGCGGCAGGCGCGGAAGCCGCGGCGGAACTTGCCGGAGCTGAGAAAACCGCGGAGGCATTGGGGATCGGCGTGGCCGGACTTGACGGAGTCGCTGGCGCTGCGGCCTTGGCGGACACAGACGATAAGCAGGAGCTTCCCTTCACATTCTTTGGCTCCGATGGAAAATCTCTGGAGGATATGAAAACATCGACGGCTTCTTCGAGAATTCCGGACGAGACGGATGAATACGAAAGCAGGGCTGAAAGCTTCAGGAATATCCAGGAAGCGCTTTACGGTAGGGAGGGCGTTGCGGAGCCGGCTGCTGAGACCGGAGAAGACGTTTTCGGAAGCGCTGCGGGACAGCCCGACGCGGCAGCCCCCGAAGCCGTGGAGGCGTTCGCCGCAACAGAAGCGGCAGCCCCCGAAGCCGTGGAGGCGTCCGCCCAAACAGAAGCGGCAGCCCCCGAAGCCGTGGAGGCGTTCGCCCAAACAGAAGCGGCAGCCCCCGAAGCCGTGGAGGCATCCGCCGGAGCCGTGGAGGCATCCGTCGGAACAGAAGCGGTAGCCCCGGAAACCGGAGAGGCGTCCGGGATGGTTGCCGGCGGGCTTGCGGCCGGCGGGATCGCCGCGGCCGGGATCGCGGCGGGAATCGCCGGGGCTTTGGCAGAAAACGGGACAGACAAGCCCGCGGCTGCATTTGCCAACAACACGGAAGAAATCGGCCCGGAGGCGAGCATCGTGCCGGGAGCAGCCGCGGCGGCATTGGCGGAAACCGCCGAAGCGAACGCGGGTGAAGCACCGGCAGAGCCCGAAAATGATGTCCTCGCCAACAACGGGTTTGAATTTGTCGATTTCACGAACGGGGAAGAGCCGGACGCATCGGAGAATAATGACCCGAACAGCCCGGAACAAACGGACGACGAGGCATTTGTCGATGAAATTCTGGGCGTGGTGAAGCGTCCGGTCGAGCCAAGGCCTCTGGACGTTACGGAAACAGAGCTCCTCTCCTACTTCTCGCGAATTCCGGGAATTCCGGAACAAGTCACGATGGCCATGGCGGATGTCTACAACCATTCCGGTGAGCGCACCTCGAACCGCGGGAATATCCTGATCATGGGACGCCCGGGCAGCGGCAAGAGCCGGCTCGCGGAAGGTATGATTCTGGCGATGGGCCGCGACCTCGGCATCAATGCCGTCAAATCCGCCCGTCTGACCGCACAGGAGATGAACCAGAAGGATGCGGCAGTCGTCATCGGGAAGATGGCCGGAGGCTTCCTTGTGATCGAAGCCGCCGGTTCCCTTCGGGATGATGTGGTGGAGAGTATGTCCGAGGCCATGGAATTCCGGACGGACGGCCTGGTAATCATCCTTGAAGATGAGCGCAAGGAGCTTCGGAAGATGCTTGCCCGGCACCCGGGCTTTTCCGAGAAATTTACCTCAGAGGTGGTCGTGCCCGTGTTCACCAATGACGAGCTGGTCATGTTCGCGAAGACGTACGCGAAGGAACGCGGCTATAAGCTGGATGAGATGGCGGTTCTTGCGCTCTACACGGAGATTGGCGAGAATCAGCGCGATGAGGAGCCGGTCACGGTCGGGATGGTCCGCATGATGATCGACCGGGCCATCAACCGCACGGCCAGCCACCGCTTTGGCCGCCGCCGCATCGTGGATACCGACGGAAGGATCATTCTCCGGGAAAAGGATTTTGATTATTAAACCGGAAACGGCCAGAGGAGAAATCCGCTGGCCGTTTGCCTGTCATTCACAGAGCCGCGCAAGGACATTTGCTGCCTACGGCAGCGCGCGGCTCGCGAGCAGGGGCAGAGAATCGGCATTCGCCTCTCTCTGCTCTATTCATTCACAGAGCCGCGCAAGGAGGAGATGGATGGAACCTTATCTGGGAACACCTGCCGGGACGATCAGCGTCCTGAAGAAATATGGGATCTCGACGCAGAAAAAATACGGCCAGAACTTCCTCGTGAATCCCCGGATTCTTGAAAAGACGGTCGAAGCGGCCGGCATCACGGCGGAGGATTTCGTGCTGGAGATCGGGCCGGGCATCGGCACGCTGTGGCTTCGTGCGCCCGGAAGGTCGTCGCGGTGGAGATCGACCGCGCCCTGGAGCCGGTGCTTCGAGATACGCTCGCGGGCTGGGAAAATGTAAGTGTCCGTTTCGGAGATATCCTGAAGACCGACCTTACGAAGCTCATTGAGGAGGAAAATGCCGGCCGGCCGGTGAGGGTGGCGGCAAATCTTCCTTATTATATAACCACGCCGATCCTGATGCAGCTTTTCGAGTCCGGAGCGCCGCTGACGTCCGTGACGGTCATGGTGCAGAAGGAGGTGGCGGACCGGATGGCCGCGGCTCCCGGAACGAAGGACTACGGGGCGCTCTCCCTCGCCGTCCAGTACCGCGCAAAGCCCAGGATCGCCTGCATCGCCCCGGCCGGCGCGTTCCTCCCGCCCCCCAAAGTCGACAGCGCCGTCGTGCATTTGTCATGTTACGAACGGCCGCCGGTGGAGACGAAGGATGAAAACATGTTCTTTTCGCTCATCCGCGCCGCATTTGCCCAGCGCAGAAAGACCCTGGCCAATGCCCTCTCCGGAGCCGCGTGGCTGGGCTTTTCGAAGGAACAGGCGACAGCGGCCATCGAAACCGCCGATCTTCCGGCAAATGTAAGGGGCGAGCGGCTTTCGCTGGAGGATTTTGCCCGGCTGACCGACGCCGTGAAAGGCTAAAGGACGAGAACGGCCCAACGAACATTTGTCCATACGCGCGGAACGCGGTTCTATCGCGCATTTTTCGGACGCATGATAGTATATCCTCAACACAAAGCACTGCGGTGCAAAACATTTGAAGAGGAGGAACTATCATGAAAAAGCTAACATCTTTACTGCTTGTCCTTTGTCTCGCTCTTTCCCTGGCGGCCTGCGGAGGCACGGCCAGCTCGTCCGCGCCGGCTCCGGCTTCGAGCGGCAGCACGAAAACGGAGAGCGGAAAAACGCCGGCGCTGGACACCGGCGCGACGCTGGAGGTGGATATCTGGGACAACAACCAGCTGGCGGGTCTCCGCGAGATCGCGGACGCGTGGACGGCGAAGACCGGCGTCAAGGTCAACATCAACGTGATCTCCTGGGTCGAGTACTGGACGCTGCTTGAGGCGGGCGCCAGCGGCGGCAAGATGCCGGATGTCTTCTGGATGCACATCAACGAGGCGCAGAAATACATGCGCGCCGATAAGCTTCTGAACCTGAACGACTACATCGCGGGCGATGACGCCATCGACCTTGCCAACTACTATGAAGGCATCGTCAACATTTATAACTACGACGGCAAACAGTACGCGCTTCCGAAGGACCACGATACGATCGCGCTTCTCTACAACAAGTCCATTTTCGACAAATATAAGGTCGATTATCCGAACGATACCTGGAGCTGGGACGACTACGCGGCGGCCGCGAAGAAGATTACCGAGGCCGGCAAGGCCGACAAGATCTACGGCACGGCGATGAACACCAACGACGGCCAGGACGGCTGGTACAATCTGATCTACGGCTGGGGCGGCAAGCTGATCTCCGATGACAACAAGACCTCCGGCATGGATGACCCGAAGACCATCGAGGCCATGACCTGGCTCGCCGAGGAACTGATCCCGAGCATGCCCGCGCAGAACGTTATGGCAGATACCGATCCCGACCTGCTCTATATGTCCGGCCTCGTGGGCATGATGCTTCAGGGCTCCTGGATGGTCAACACCTTCTATACCGCCGAAAATGCCAAGGACTACGCCTGGGCGCAGATTCCCTACAATGACCTGAACAAGAACGGCAAATGCGATGCCGGGGAGCGTGTGTCGATGTATAACGGCCTTGGCTGGGCGGCCTCCGCGGATACTGAGCATCCGAAAGAAGCCTACTCCCTGATCTCCGCTTTCTGCTCGAAGGAAGGCCAGCAGAAGCAGTCGGAGCTGGGCGTCACCATGGCTGCCTACAAGGGCTGCTCCGACGCCTTCGTCTCCTCCTTCAAGGGCATGGACATCTCTCCGTTCCTTACGGTCGAGAAGGAAGGCACGCTGATCCAGCATCCGGCCTCCCGCTACACGACGGCCTGGGAAGGAAACTTCACGACCGGCTTCGTGAAGGCCTGGCAGCATCCGGAAACCATGGCGGACGTCTGCAGGGAAATGGCGGTCATGATGAACGAAGTGCTCGCGAGCGAATAAGTCTTCTCATAATTTCCCCCTTTCTTATACAATTGGCCTGTAAAGGCCGGCGGCAGGGCTGTCAGAAGGACAGCCCTGTTCACATCACAGAGCCGCGCAGGGAATCAGCTGCCTTCGGCAGCGCGCGGCTCGCGAGAAGGGGCAGAGATTCGGCGTCCGCCTCCCTCTGCCCTGTTCACATCACAGAGCCGCGCAGGGAGATGGCAAATGAAAGCACAGGATCTTGCGAAGCGGAACCGGCATTACCGGTGTCTCGAATATGACCATGACCAGAGCGGAGATATCTGCCTGATCGCCTGCGGAATTGAGCGGTGCGATCCGGGCGTGAATTTCGGCCCCGATCTTCGGGACGGGTATCATCTGCACGCGGTGCTTTCCGGGACGGGTACGCTCTGGGCGGGCGGACAGACACTGCATCCGCATGTCGGGCAGTTTTTTCTCCTGAAGGACAACGAGACCGTGCGGTACACCGCGGACACGAAGGATCCCTGGCGCTACTGCTGGGTCACCTACAAGGGCACCGAGGCCCGGACGATTTCCGAGCAGATCGGCTTTACCGAAGGCATCTACTGTCTGGATTCCAGGATCGACACGACCCGTTTCTACGAGCTGGTCCTGAAAATGCACGAGAAGCCGCAGATGAACTATATCAATGATCTTCGGCGGCGGGGGATCCTTCTGGAATACCTGGCTTTGGCGATGGAGGCGGCGGAGTCGAAGGAAACGGAAAACAAATACAGATACAGCACGGAAGTGTATATGCAGAAAGCGCAGAATTTCATCGACAACAACTACGCGACCATTCATGTGGCGGACGTTGTGGAGTACATCGGCTTTGCGCGGAGCTATTTCACGACCTGCTTCACAAAAAAATTTGGCATTTCGCCGCAGGAATATATCATCAAATGCCGTCTGGAAAAGGCCGAGAAGCTTCTGACGCATACGGAACAGCCGGTCCGGGAGATCGCGGCGCGGGTCGGATACGAGGATCAGCTGACATTTTCCAGGCTGTTTAAGCGGCATTACGGCGCAGGGCCGCTGGCCTATCGGAAACAGCAGGATTGAAGATAACTGCCGCGACGCGGAGAGAAGGAGAAAGGCGCATGAGAAAAGAATACGTCGTCAGCACCCCGCCGATGGGCTGGAATACATGGAACACTTTTTATACGGAAATGAACGAGGATCTGGTCCGCTCGACCGCCGACGCGATGGCGGAGACGGGCCTTTTGGACGCGGGCTACCGCTACCTGATCCTCGATGATGGCTGGAGCCTGCGGGAGCGCGGCGCGGACGGGCTCCTTGTGCCGGATCCGGAGAAATTTCCCTCCGGACTCTCGGCGACCGTGGATTACGTCCACGGCCGGGGGCTGAAATTCGGCATTTATTCCTGCTGCGGCGTGCATACCTGCGGCAGATTCCCGGGAAGCTTCGAGCACGAATTCTCCGACGCGCGGCAATTTGCCGCCTGGGGCGTGGATTATCTCAAATATGACAACTGCTACCGCCCCGGAACGGTCTCGGGGGAGATGCTTTACCGCAGGATGGCGATGGCGCTCAGGGCTTCCGGCCGGGACATTCTTCTGGCCGCCTGCCAGTGGGGGACGGAGGACGTCCACCGCTGGATCCGCTCGACGGGAGCGCACACCTTCCGCTCCACGGTAGATATCCAGGACACCTGGCGGTCCATCGAAAGCATCGCGCAAAGCCAGATGGAGCATTTGTCGGCAAATGCTCCGGGCTGCTATAACGATATGGATATGCTGGTCGTCGGCATGGCCGGCGGCGGGTGCAACCCGGAGGCTTCGCTGGGCGGCTGCACCGACGAGGAGTACCAGACGCATTTTGCGCTCTGGGCGATGATGGGATCGCCGCTCATCATCGGCTGCGACATCCGGAGCATGACGGAAAGCACGCGCGGGATCCTGACAAACCGCGAGGTGATCGCCATCAACCAGGATCCGGACGGGCGGGGCTGCTACCGGCTGCCAACCTACGCGAGCCCGGAAGCCTTTATTCTCGTAAAGCCCCTGGCCAACGGCGATTACGCGATCGGCTTCTTTAATTTCGGCGACGCGCCGGCCCATGTGGAGCTTCCCTTCTGGGATCTGGGGCTGACCCGGGAGAGCGGGCTTTTGCTGCGGATGCGCGACTGTCTCGCGCACGAGGATCTTGGGCCGAAAAAAGAATACTTTGCCGCGGTCGTGCCGGGCCATGGCTGCCGCGTGTTCCGCTGCGGACTTGCGGAGGGATAAAAATACGAGGTCGGAAAAATGACAGAGCAAGTGCATGCAAAACAGATGAAACCGATCTGCAGGGACTGCGGGGCGGCGCTGACCTCGGACGATATCGCGATTTACCGGAAGCTCGTTTTCCGGGAGGCGAAGGAGTATCTCTGCATGACCTGCCTGGCCGACGATCTGGGCGTTCCGAGAAAACGACTGGAGGACATCGCGGCCTACTACCACCGCACCGGGTTCTGCAGTCTGTTCGTGCAATACACGTGAGGGCGGAAGAAATAATACTATGTGATTGCGATGTGGCTAATCCGGCGGCGGGCAGATAAGTTTTTTCGAAGTTAAGTGCCCGCAGGGCACGTCGAGAAAACCAAGTATCTGCCGCGGCCGCCACAGCAGAATCTTCTTTAATGCTGATTCTGTCTTGCAATTATATCTCTACAGTGATATAGTTGCAAAGAGGAGGGAAGGTGTATGCTTGTTTACCACGGATCGGATCATATTATCGAAAAGCCACGGTTTAACGGGGGGAAGAGGACGAACGATTATGGGTATGGCTTTTATACAACGGAAAGTCTGGAGCTGGCGAAGGAGTGGGCCTGCGGAAGCCGGCGGGATGGCTTTGCAAATGCTTATGAGCTGGAGTCGGATGGGCTGAATATTCTACGTCTCAATTCGCCGGAGCATAACATCCTGAACTGGCTGGCGATCCTGGCAAGATTTCGCAGCTATTGGCAGAAGGGAAGTATTGCGGAGGAAGCAAAGTAGTATCTCCAGCGTCATTTTTTCATCGATCCTTCGAAGCTTTCGGAGGCTATGCAGTTGGGAAAGCTGGGAGAACAGATCGTACTGAAAAGCCGGAAGGCATTTGACAGGATCCGGTTTATAGGCGCAGAGCCAGCGGACGCGGCTGCATATTATGAGAAGAAAGCTTTTCGAGACAGGGAAGCGCGGGCGGCGTACCGAAGCTCCCGAAGAAACGCGGATGGAATTCACGAACTGTATATGCTGGATATTATGAGAGAGGGAATTGAAAATGGAGATCCGCGCTTACGATGAGGAGTATCTTGCCGGGGCGCAGCGGATTCTCGGCGATGCGGTGGATTTTGCGGTTATGACACTCGGACTTGAGCCGGATGCGTTTGGACAGGCCTTTGCCGTTTCGGATGCATCCAGGCAATTTGCCGGCGGCAATCCGGCCTATGTTGCCGGAATCAATGGCTGTGAGCTTGCGCGAAGGGTTTTGGAGGAGACGGGAATATCGTATACCGACACGGAAGATGCCATGTATCTGGATAAGAGCCCGGAGTATTGGGCAGGATGGGCGCTGGCCTTTTACCAGTGGTATAGCAGCCGTTCCTTTATGGAGATCTTGCGCACGGTTCCTCTGAGAAAAATCATTCTCATGTATCCGATTTATCATGAAATGGATATTATGCAGTTTGCGGAT
>CACZBB010000152.1 GCA_902779245.1 uncultured Lachnospiraceae bacterium
CCTGGTTCAGGACGCTGCCGAGCACGTAGCGGTAACCCGGGTTCTTCACGGCGACTTCAACAGCCTCGGAGATCGCGCAGCCAAGTGACCCGGTTGTGCCCGGATGTGCCGCAAGGATCTTCTTGCCGACATCGGTGGTTTCCGACGGGGACGGCGTCACAGACGCGCCGTAGGTACGCATGACCTCGCGGCGGAAGGGCTTCTGCTCATAGGAAACCTTGACCATGAAGACCTTGCAGTCGAGGTCGAAATACGCGCAGGCCATCGAGAGAGCCGTGCCCCACTGGCCGGCGCCGGTCTCGGTCGTCACGCCCTTAAGGCCCTGCTTCTTCGCGTAGTACGCCTGGGCGATCGCGGAATTCAGCTTATGGCTGCCGGAGGTGTTGTTGCCCTCAAACTTGTAGAAGATCTTTGCCGGGGTGCCGAGAGCTTTTTCCAGGTATTCGGCGTGGATGAGGGGCGACGGACGGTACATCTTATAGAAATCGCGGATTTCCGCCGGGATCTCGATGTAGGCCGTGTCGTTGTCCAGCTCCTGGTCGATCAGCTCCTTGCAGAAGACCGGCGCAAGATCCTCGGCGGTCATGGGCTGCAGCGTTCCGGGGTTAAGGAGCGGAGCCTGCTTGACCTTCATGTCCGCGCGGACATTATACCAATTCTTCGGGATCTCATTCTCGCTAAGATACATCTTGTAGGGAACATTCAGCTTACTCATTTTGATTTCTCCTTTCTTCGTTTGAGGGTTTCGTCCTGCCTGAGGCTTTGCCGCGGATTCCTTTGCTTCCGGCCTGCCGCCGGACGGTAAACGCCTGTCTGCATGCGGCTGCCGCGAATTTCACGGCGGTCTCTGATCTTCGGCTGCCTTATTGAAAAGTCCGCAAAAGAAGTCTTCGGGACGGAGTTTTTCAAAAGAAAAAGACCCCCCTGTCCCACATCCGGTTCTGAAGGGACAGGAGCGTCATGCTCCTGCGGTGCCACCCAACTTGGCGCGTTCGCGCCCTCTCATGCGTACCTGCATACGCCGGGGTTGTTAACGGAGTCCCAGCTCCGTCTCCCCTACCGCCGCGTCTGCGGACGGTTCGGTTCGCCCTCGGAAGCCCATTCACCCTGCATTCCTTCCCGCCGTCTCAGTATCGGCGGGTCCCTGTAAAGCAAGCGGCAAAGCTACTATTTCTTCCTCATCGGTTTCGGCAATATTCAGTTTTGAAGTTGTTACCAGATTAGCACTTTAGCGCGCGAATGTCAAAGAGAAATATTTGACAAATGCATTTGGAAAAACCGCCGTTTTTTCGGCGTTGTCACCAATGACGTTCTTTTCATTGTGCTTTTCCATGGTGGATTTGCCGGATGCCCGCTCCGGGGCGGAAGGGCCGGGCCGAAGTCCCGCGGACTGAATCGAGCAGATTTTTGCCACGGACCCGCAGCCGGACAGCGAGTGTCCGGCTCGGGTGTGAGTAAAAAAATAAAGACAAGTTTTTTAAATACCGCCTCGGATCATGGAAAAATATCGCGGGATTTGTTATAATAGAAGAATCGTAGAATCCCGTTATCGTATACGGGAGCAAAGGCTTTTATTTCGAAGGAGAGACATTCATGTATACGATTTCCGTCGACGACCGGATTCTTGTTGCCCGGCTCCTTCAGCGTATGCTGACCGAGCTGGACCCGGAGGGGTCGCATTTGATCGCGGTCACAGGCAAGGAGGCGCTGTATCTGGTTGAGTCGTTTCCAATCGATGTAGCCCTTCTCGATGTAGACATGCCAGGCATGAACGGCCTTGAGCTCGCAAGGCGAATTCAGGCGATCCGGCCGAGAGTCAATATTATCTTTGTGACGGGATACGAGCAGTATTCGCTGAAGGCGTTCGAGCTGTATGCCAGCGGATACCTTTTAAAGCCCGTGACGGAAAAGAATCTGGCGGAGGCGCTTGCCCATCTGCGCTACCCGGTCGTCTCGTACCGGCCGGAGCGGGACGGCTCCGAAGAGGCTCTTTCGGACGGGCGACTCCCGGATCAGCTGACTTCGCAGAAGGAAACGGAGGGCGCGCTCCCGCAGAAAGACCAGCGCACCTTTGGCGAGAGGCTTCAGAGTCTCAGGGTCGCGCGTGGTTTTTCGCAGAAGCAGCTTGCGGAGCTCGTCTTCGTAGACCGCTCCAGCATCGCCCACTGGGAGGGGAATCGCCGGATCCCGAATGTAGCCATGATCAACCGCCTCGCCAGGGCCTTTGACGTGAGCGTCACGATGCTCATGGACGGCATAAGCCTTGAGGAGGAAAAAACGAAAACATGAAGCGAAAGGAGACATCCCGTGCCCAGAGAAGTCACGCAGAGGATTCGTGTTAATGAGAAAGCCGGCGAAGAAGCTTGCCGGCAAGAGCGACGTGTCCGAGTGGCAGGAATGAACCTGCCGCGGTCGGGACGGAAGGTCAGCTCGTGACAGACCTGCACGTTTGCCGGACCTTTCGGCTGCCGCTTATCAAAAAAAGTTTCAAAAACTATTTTACGGGAATATGGCAGATGTGTTATAGTGACAGAGTTGCTATAGTTCACTCCGTTCACGGGTAATCGAGTCCTTTAGGGCAAGTGTCCGGCTCGGGTAGAAACAGGAACAAAGAGAACTGCGGAGAAGAGTAAAAGGTTCGTGACCGGACGGTGGGACGTTCATCGGCAGGCCGCGGCTTTTTGCGAAGGCACCTGCCCCTGGCATCATCATTAGCCTAAGGAGATCGTATGAAACAAGAACGAGCTGCGGCGATTGCTGCCCAGAAAAAAACCCTCAGAACCTTCAGGGTCCTGGATGAGAACATTTGCCTTTTGAATTACCATGCGGATTACGGGCTTCCCGCAATGCTCTCTTCCGGATCGTCTTCGATCCTTGGTATGGTGAGGTTCCTCCAGCGGTATCTCCATACCGCCGGTCAGCTGCCGCTTCGCAGCGGAGGCGGCTGCTCCACCTTTAACACGATCGCTCCGGACGGAACCGTGTTCATGGGGAGAAATTTTGACTATAAAGAAGCCCGGTGCCTTGTTGTGTGGACGCATCCGAAGAACGCTTATCGGAGCGTCTCGATGGTGAATCAGAACCATCTCATCCATTCTGACCTTGCTCGGGCGAGACGGCACCTGCGGGTTCTTGGCGCGCCGTATGCCAGCATGGACGGCGTCAACGAAAAAGGGCTTTGCGTTGCCGTCCTCGAGCTGCGTGCCAAGCCGACCAGCCAAAAAACCGGAAAACCGCCGATCGTGACGACGGTGGCCGTGCGAGGGATGCTGGATACCTGCGCGACGGTGGAGGAGGCTCTTGCTTTCCTGGAAAAATACGACATGAATGATCTTCTGGGATCCTGTTATCATTACCAGATCTCGGACGCGGACGGATACAGCGCCATCGTGGAGTATGTGGACGGAAAAATGTACGTTATCCGTCAGAAGGAGAAGGGTGAGCCCTTAAAGGTCACAAATTTCTTTCTTACGCCCAATGAAAATGCAGAGATCAAGGGAAAGGATCGGTTTGACATCATGGATTGCGCGCTGCAAAAAACGCCTTCAATGACGGAGGAGCAGTGCATGAAGCTTCTTGGGTCCGCTAAAGCTTGTTTTCGGTCGCGCTATAAGGTTTTCTTTGTCAAGACGCTTTGGAGCGCGGTCTATAACCTGACGGAACGGTCCATGCTTTTGAGCGCGAAGGCCGATTATTCCCGTCAGTACCGCTTCTACGCGGATCAGCCCGGAAAAGTGGAAATCGTAAAGGGGTAAAGCACAGATTAAGCCGTACAAAAAAGAGGTCCAGAAGATGAGCATTATTGAAACCTGTGAATCAGAAGTAAGATATTATTGCCGCAAATACCCGGTGGTCTTTCATCGCTCGAAGAACGCCGAGATGTATGATACAGAGGGAAACCGCTATATCGATTTTCTGGCCGTGGCCGGTTCCATGAATTACGGACATAACAATCCGTATATCAAGAAAGCCATCCTGAGGTATCTGGAGGAAGACCGTCCGATCAATATGCTGGACATGACGACGACCGCCAAAAATGAATTTCTTGAAACCATGCGGGAGCTGATCCTGAAGCCGCGAAATATGAATTACAAAATCATGTGCTGCGGGCCTACGGGAACGAACGCGATCGAGGCGGCGCTTAAGCTGGCCAGAAAAAATACCGGGAGAGAGGGCGTTATCGCCTTCGGCGGCGGGTTTCACGGCATGACCTTAGGCTCTCTGGCCTGCACCTCGGACAGGGGCAGCCGCTTAGGCGGCCATATCCCGCTTCCTTATGTCACGCACATCCCCTTTGACGGAACGCCGGAGATCGACTCTCTGGCCTGCCTGCGGTGGGTTTTGTCGGACGATCATTCGGGTGTTGAGAAGCCGGCGGCGATCGTGCTCGAGACCGTCCAGGCGGAGGGTGGCATCAATGTCGCCGGCGTGGAATGGCTAAAGGCCGTTCGAAGGATCTGCACGGAAGAGAAGATCCTGATGATCGTTGACGACATTCAGGTCGGAAACGGACGGTGCGGCTCCTTCTTCTCCTTCGAGAGAGCCGGGATCCTTCCGGATATCGTCGTACTCAGCAAATCCATCAGCGGATTCGGAAACCCGATGGCGATCCTGCTGATCAAACCGGAATATGACATTTTCAATCCGGCGGAGCACAACGGAACCTTCCGGGGAAACCAGCTTTCTTTCGTGGGCGGAAAGGCCGGCCTTGAGTTCTATGTGCAGAATGAGATGGACAAGGCGGTCGCGGGAAAAGCGAAGCTTATAGAGAATTACATCAAAGAGAACATACTCACGATCGATCCACGGATTACCCTCCGCGGGATCGGCATGATCTGGGGGATCGATCTAAGCGCGATCGAACCGTGGCTGGCGGATCGGGTCATCAGACTTTGCTTTACGCGCGGGCTGATCCTCGAATCCGCGGGACGAAAGAACAGTGTCATCAAGCTCCTGCCGCCGCTGACCATTGAGGACGAGGTGCTCACAGAGGGGCTGTCCATCCTGAAAGAAATGATCAGGGAGGCCGTGGCAAAATAAAGAAATCCGGAAACGGGGCAGCGAAGCCGCTGCTCCGTTTTATTCTGGGATGCGGACGCCTTAGCGTGCAGATAACAGTCCATGCCTTAGCATCCAGCAGAAACGTCCATGCCTTAGCATCCAGCAGAAACGTCCAGTGGACGTTTCTGTCGGAGTGGACGCATGACGGTTTATTCTGAAAAGTAAGGCTTTTTCACGCTGCGGAGGCGGAGAAGACCCTGACTGCCGGGAATTTCGGATTGAATTTTCCCGCGCTCTGTGGCACAATAGGGAAAGTGATTTTTGAGGCGGCGTTTTGCGCCGGGCTCAGGGAAGGAGGTATCTATGAACGAAGGCGTACCGATAGCAATCGTGATCATTATCATTGTCGTTGTTCTGATTTTCGCCCTTCTGGCGGCGATCATGAACGGCATTGCGATGCAGCATTTGATGCAGAGCAAGGGGTACGACGGCAACTGGTTCTGGCAGGGCTTCCTCTTCGGCCCCTTTGCCTTCCTCGGCGCGTCCGAGCGCGGCGACCGCGGGAAAGCGGATTATCCGGATTATATTATGGAAGCAATCCGAAAAGCTACCGACGAACACAATCTGGCCAATGGAGGCTGGCGGTGTGAGAGCTGCGGGAAGGTCAATCCCCCGGCCACCGGAACCTGCGACTGCGGGAAGAGCCGCTTTGCGAGCGTGGAGAAAAAAGACTGACCGAAAATGAATAACCGTCGAAGAAGCCATGCCGTAATTTGACATGACTTCGGTCTTGACATCACAAAAACCGAGTAATATGATAATTCAGACATCAGAAGCGCAGGAGATCTTGTCTGCCGGATTGCGGAATTCGTGAGAACCGCGACAGATTATAGTTCTGTGGTTTATACTTGGGCTGTTATATTTTACGGCCCGCGGCGGGCAGCGACGCGCAGCTGGTCCTTTAGGGTCAGTGCCCGGTCCGGATATGAACAGTAACGCCGGAGAGAACGTTTGATTTTGGAAAACAAACCACCGGCAATAAAAGTCCGGAGCGCATACGGAAAACAGTCCACCGGATTGTTCTCCGCACGCCAGGGCGTCGGTATCCCTGAATTTAATCGCCCTGCGGGCGATGAGGTTTTCAGAGCAACAACAAGGAGGATGGTTTTATGGAGAAGCAGAACATTGACTGGGGAAGCCTTGGCTTTGGTTATATTAAAACCGACAAGCGCTATGTCTCGAATTATAAAAACGGAGCCTGGGACGAGGGCTGCCTTACGGAAGACGATAAGGTCGTGATCTCGGAGTGCGCCGGCGTGCTTCAGTATTCGCAGTCTGTTTTCGAGGGGCTGAAGGCCTATACCACGGAAGACGGCAGCATCGTCTGCTTCCGCCCGGACCTCAACGCCGCCCGCATGGCGGATTCCGCAAGGCGTCTGGAGATGCCCGCCTTCCCGGAGGATCGCTTCGTGGAAGCCGTGAAGGAGGTTGTCGCGGCAAATGCTTCGTGGGTTCCGCCTTACGGTTCCGGCGCGACGCTTTACCTTCGCCCGTATATGTTCGGTTCGAACCCGGTCATCGGCGTCAAGCCCGCCGACGAGTACCAGTTCCGTATTTTCTGCACGCCGGTCGGCCCGTACTTCAAGGGCGGCGCAAAGCCCATCGTGCTCAAGATCGCCGATTATGACCGCGCCGCGCCCCGCGGCACCGGCCACATCAAGGCCGGCCTCAACTATGCCATGAGCCTCCACGCTATCGTCGAGGCCCATAAGCAGGGCTTTGCCGAGAACCTCTATCCGGATTCGGCGACCCGCACGAAGGTCGAGGAGACCGGCGGCGCGAACATCATCTTTATCAAGGGCAACAAGTTCATCACCGTCGGCTCGCCGACGATCCTGCCCTCCATCACCCGCCGCTCGCTGGAGTACGTCGCGGAGAAGTATCTTGGCCTTGAGGTCGAGGAGCGCACGGTCATGCTCTCCGAGCTGGGCGATTTCGAGGAAGCCGGCCTCTGCGGCACGGCAGCCGTTATCTCTCCGGTCGGCAAGATCGTGGACGGCGATAAGGAAATCTGCTTCCCGAGCGGAATGGAGAAGATGGGTCCGACGATCCAGAAGCTCTACGACACCCTCACCGGCATCCAGATGGGCCGCATCGAAGCCCCGGAAGGCTGGATTTACAAGATCAAATAAAAAGCATTTCAAGGCTGCCGGTTTTTTGCGGCAGCCTTTTGTGTTCAATCTGCACACTAAGGCGTCCGGCATCTCAGAATTTAATCGCCCTTTGGGCGATGGTACTTTTAGAGGAACCGGAAGCGCGAAAAAAAACGCGAAAAAAATAAAAAAAGTTTAAAAAAGTTGTTGACAGGGGGCGGGAGTTGGTGTATACTTCGTTTTGTCGTTGAGGGAAACAAAAAGAAAAAAGAAACAAACGAAACGACATATGCGCGAGTGGCTCAGCGGTGGAGCACCACCTTGCCAAGGTGGGGGTCGCGGGTTCGATCCCCGTCTCGCGCTCGTAGGAGAGTTCCGGATTGCCCGGTAGGGCGGTTCGGGGCTTTCTTTTTTTGCCATGAGGCTTCAGCTGCGTATACTCTAAAAGTCCCGCGGTACGGCTGCGATGTTCCCGGCGGTCACCGTGTGACCAGAAACGAAAAGCGTGTTTCTGGTCACACGGTGACCAGAAACGAAGGCGTTTTGCAATGAAATCGCCCTGCGGGCGATGGCAAAACGCAGGTCAGCGACAAACTATAATTTTA
>CACZBB010000153.1 GCA_902779245.1 uncultured Lachnospiraceae bacterium
CCCGCCATCGCCGCCTGTATTCGCAGTCCGGGCTGCCGCCCTCCCTGCTCATACAGGCTAGCCCGCGCTATGACCGCACGTCTGTGCGTGCGAGCACGCCCATCCGGCGGTCGCACCGCGGGACTTTTAGAGTAAATATAGTTTATCATAAATATTTAACCGATTCAAATGGATACTGCCGTTGAACAGCCGAACCGGACAGCGAGTGTTCGGCTCGGGAGTAAACAATAACCACCGTTTTTGATTTAGGGTTTTCTGTGCGAAAGGGCCGCTTTCTCCTGACGGGCGCGTCAACGACGCATGAAATCTGCCGCAACCGAACATAACAAAAAACAAACAAATTTGTCATGTTCGGTTGGTTGAAAACAAGGCAACCATAGCTTACAATAATCACATAAATCCTATTTGTGATGATATCAGGATTTTGAGAGCGCGAAGCGCGGAGAGATCCGTGGAGCGCTGCGTCCGTTCAGGATGCGGAAAGGCATTTCGGGAGGAGGAATCAGTGATGATTGCGAAGGTTTGCGGGCTTGCGAAAAAGTATCCATCCTTCGAGCTTTCGGACATTTCCTTTGAACTGTCCGGTGGGAGGATTACGGGCTTTATCGGCCGGAATGGCGCGGGGAAAACGACGACGATCAAGTCGATGCTGAACCTGATCCATCCGGACGGCGGCGAAATCAGCTTCTTTGGCCTGTCCCTTACGGAGCACGAAACGGAGATCAAGAAGCGGATCGGGTACTCAACGGGAACCGTCAGCTGGTATCCGCGGAAAAGGATACGGGATATTGTCGATATTGTAAGAAGATTCTACGATACCTGGGACGAGGCGGCCTACCGCAGATACCTTGGTCTCTTTGCCATCGACGAGATGAAAACGCCCCGGGAGCTCTCCGAGGGCATGAAGGTGAAGCTGAACCTTTTGCTGGCGCTTTCCCACAGGGCGGAGGCGCTGATCCTGGATGAGCCGACGAGCGGTCTGGATCCCTTCTCGAGAAATGAGCTTCTGGAGATATTTGCCGGTCTGAAGAATGAAGGCGTGGCGGTCTTTTTCTCCACCCACATCATTTCCGATATTGAAAAATGCGCGGATGACCTTCTCTATATCTCGAAGGGAAGGATCGTGGCGGCGATGCCGAAGGAGACGTTTATCCGGCAGTATTCCAAAAACGGGGAAACGCTGGAGGATACCATGCTCCGGCTGGAGGGAGGTGCGGCAAATGCGTGATCTTCTGCGAAAGGAAATGCGCCTTAGCGCTTCCGTTCTTTCTTATCTTTTTATGCTGTTTGGCCTGATGTTCCTTCTTCCCGGCTACCCGGTCCTCTGCGGCGTCTTTTTTGTTTCGCTGGGGATCTTCCAGAGCTTTCAGTCAGCCAGGGAGGCGAACGACCTTGTGTTTTCGGCGCTGCTGCCGATCGCCAAAAAGGATGTCGTGAGAGGAAAATATCTCTTCGTCTGCCTGATCGAGGCCGGCGCGCTCCTTCTGATGGCGCTTTCCGTTCTTCTCAGGATGACGGTTTTTTCCGGCTCGGTCGTTTACCGGAACAATGCGCTTATGAATGCCAATCTCTTTACCCTGGGGATGGCGTTCGTGATCTTCGGACTGTTTAACTGGATCTTTGTGGGCGGGTTCTTTAAAACGGCGTACAAGTTCGCCCGCCCGTTCGTGATCTTTATCGTCGTCAACTTTCTGCTGATTTTTGCGGCGGAGGCGCTGCACCACGTACCGGGGCTGGAAAGCCTGAATGCCTTCGGCACGGACCGGCTCGCCCTGCAGCTGATCCTTTTTGCGGCGGGGGTCCTGATCTTTCTTGTGATGACCGTCCTGGCCTGCAGGAACGCCTGCAGGAATTTTGAGAGGATCGATCTGTGAGGACGGAAGCTTCTCTGCGATAACAGGGTTTTTAACAGGAGGACTTTGTCATGCTGAAAGACAACCTGATCATGCTGCGGACCCTTCACGGTTTTTCGCAGGAAGCGATCGCGGAAAAAATCGGTATTTCCAGACAGGCCTATGCCAAATGGGAGACCGGGGCGACGGTTCCGGATATTGAAAAATGCCGTCTCCTGTCGGAGGTCTACGGGACGACGATCGACAGCCTGGTCCGGACGGAACCGGTGGAGGGCGTCGGTATGATCCCGCCGGCTCCGAAGGGAAAGCATATCTGGGGGTCGGTTTCGGTTGGAGACCGCGGGCAGATCGTCATCCCGAAGGGCGCAAGGGAGCTTTTCGGGCTGACGGGAGGGCAGCGCCTGATCGTCCTGAGCGACGAGCAGGGGATTGCGCTTATCCCGGATGAAGCGTTCCTGTCGGGCCTGAGACATGTCATGGAGCATTTGTCTGAGAAACCGGACTGAAGCGGAAAACGGCGGCGGTTCTCCGGGAAAAAGCGTTTCGCTAAAAGCTTTGCACATTAAGAGTCAGGCATTTGCCGGTTTACGCACCAGTTGGCAAATGCCTGGCTCTTTTTTTGCGGATCCGCGGAAGGCATTTTGCAGGGTGATTTCATTGCAAAACGCCTTCGTTTCTGGTCACCGTGTGACCAGAAACGAACAGCAGCGGAGTACGAGTTATGTATGTCCGTTTACTGTCTGAAGTGTTGAAAACAGGACCGAAATATGGCATATTTGATTCAGGTATCCAAAGCGCATGAAATTTTTCGTTACTGTGAACGGATTGAACGGGAACAGTTTTTTCCTGCCAAACAGTTCGTGCGTTTTAACACACGGATAAGCTGACGCTGGGATCAAAAATTTTTTTAAACCTGTAAAAAAGAAGCTGCGCATAAGGGAGGAGTTTATTTTGCTGAAACGTGGAAGCCTTGTGGATCTGACGATATCGCGGATGGATTACCCGAACCGGGGACGGTACGAGACGGAGGAAGGACAGAAGATCACGGTGAAGAATGCCTTGCCCGGGCAGCGGGTCGAAGCACGGATTTTTAAGAAGCATCAGGAGCGTCTGGAGGGAAAGCTTCTCCGCGTGCTCGCGCCGTCGCCGCTCGAGACTAAGAACCCGGCCTGCGAGCTTTTTCCGGAATGCGGCGGCTGTCTTTATCAGACCCTGCCCTATGAGGAGCAGCTTCGTCTGAAAGCGGACCAGGTGCGGCGGCTCCTTGCGGAGGTCTCCTCGCCGGAAACGGTCTTCGACGGGATCCTCAGAAGTCCTTCAGCCTTCGCCTACCGTAATAAGATGGAGTTTTCCTTCGGGGACGACCGTCCGGACGGCCCGGTCAATCTCGGGCTTCACCGCCGGGGCACGACCTACGACGTGCTGGACGCTTCCTCCTGCCGCCTTGTGCATCCGGATCTCACGAAGATCCTCGCGGCGACGCAGGACTATTGCCGGCAGATGGGCTTTCCAAAATATAATAAGAAGATCCACGTGGGCGTTCTTCGCTACCTTCTTCTGCGGCGCTCCGAGACCAATGGCGAGATCCTCGCGTATCTGGTCACTTCGGGCCAGACCGACCATACATTTGACGCGTGGGCGAAAAAGCTCCTTTCGCTGCCGCTCGAAGGAACATTTGCCGGAATCTTTCATGGGATCGACGACGCGAAGGCGGATGCGCTCATCGTCGAGCGCGCCGACTGTCTCTATGGCCGCGAGTATTTTTATGAAGAATTGCTCGGCCTTCGTTTCCGCGTCACCGCGTTCTCGTTTTTCCAGACAAATACCCGCGGCGCGGAGGTGCTTTACGAAGCGGCCCGCGCCTACGTTCTCGGCAGCGCCCCGGAAGGCGGACTTTTCGCGGACAAAAAAACAGCAAATGTGTTATCGCTAACCGCCGTTGAAGAGGGGGGAGGAGCCGACAGAACCGCGGCAGCCCGCCTTCCCGTTCTCTATGACCTTTACAGCGGTACGGGTACCATCGGGCAGATGCTTTCTCCGGCGGCAAGCCATGTCTACGGGATCGAGCTCATAGAGGAGGCCGTGGAGGCTGCCAACCGGAATGCCGCGGAAAACGGCCTTACGAACTGCACCTTCCTCGCCGGAGATGTCCTTGCCCGCCTCGGCGACCTTCCCGAAAAGCCCGACTACATCGTCCTCGATCCGCCCCGCGAGGGCGTCAACCCCAAAGCCCTCGCAAAAATCATCGACTACGGCCTCGGCGAGATGGTCTACATCTCCTGCAAAGCCTCCAGCTTCGTCCGGGACATGACCACCCTCCGCGCCCACGGCTGGCAGATCCGCCGCTGGTGCCTTGTCGACATGTTTCCTCAGACACAGCATTGCGAAACGGTTGTTCAACTTTCGAGGGGAAACGTATCGTGAAAAGATCCGAGTAGAGTTCGATCTGGAAGACATGGACATGTCCAGGCTTCAGCAAGGGGTTACATACGAACAGATCCAGGAGTGGGTGCAGGAGAAGTACGGTTTCCATGTGACTCATCTGAATATCGCGAAGACGAAACGGAAATGTGGGATCATCGAGCGGAAGAACTATAATCTTCCGAAAAATGAGGACAGCCGGTCTCCGGAGACTCCGAAAGAGAAGGAAGAGGCAATCATAGAGGCGTTCAGGCATTTTGGGATGATATAAAACTATACAGCATGATCTGGCAAGATCGATATCACTTTCTTCGGGGAGGAAGAGAGTTTTTCAGAGTTGGAGAAATATATGCTGAAATTGGAAAAAGTAAATGGAAAGAATGTCTGGGACATTTTGAGCCTGAAGGTGGCAGAATCTCAGAAAGAATATGTGGCATCAAATGATACCAGCATCATAGAAGCATATACGGCGATTACCGGGAATGGATATGCTTTTCCTTTTGGCATTTATGATGATGATACGCCTGTGGGTTTCTTAATGGTCGGTTACGATACAGATGATTATTGGGAAGATGCGCCTGCGATTGCAAATGGCAACTATAATCTTTGGCGGCTGATGATTGACAAACGATACCAGGGCAAGGGATATGGCAAGGAAGCTGTCAGACTTGCACTGGACTTTGTCCGAACATGGCCCTGTGGCAAGGCTGATTATTGCTGGTTGTCGTACGACCCGGAGAATGGTGTCGCCCGCGAGCTTTACCGCTCGTTCGGTTTTGCAGAAACCGGCGAATATGACGGGGAAGAAATGATCGCGGTACTTGAACTTGGAGGAACTGATGGCTGAGCGATTCTATTTTGAAAGACCTTCTGCAGCAAGAAGAACGGAAATTATTGAGTATCTGAATGAG
>CACZBB010000154.1 GCA_902779245.1 uncultured Lachnospiraceae bacterium
CGGGAGACCACCACTACACGACGAGCGTGGGGGAAAGGGACACCCTTCTGGCAAGTGGCGACTGGCGTGACGAGGGGACGGCCTTCTGGTCGGGCTGATTTTCCGCGGCTGTGCGAAAAAGCTGGGCAACCGGCCGGCCTGCTTCATCGCGGGCTTCTGTTCGGCATTTCTCAATACCCTGCTTTTCATGACCGCGCTTGTCCTGCTCTTTGGCAGCACGGAATATGTACAGGGCCTGATCGCCGGCCGGAATATTATCGTTTTCATCTGCGCTTTCGTGGGCGTCAACGCCGTTGTGGAAATGGTGGTTTCCACGATTGTTTCCGGCATCGTGGGTTCCGCGCTCTTCCGCGCGAAAATCCTGCCGCTCCGAAACAGATCCTGATACACGCCAAATCGCATTTTCCGGGAGTTTTCTATGCTGCTTGTCATCGATATCGGTAATACCAACATTTCCATCGGCTGTTTTCGGGAGGGCGTTCTCTGCTTCGAGGCCCGCATAGCCACGGACCACGCGAGGACCTCCGATCAGTACGGCGTGGAGATCAAAAACATGCTGGAGGCCTTCGGCGTGCAGGTCGATGAATTATGCGACTGCATTATATCCTCCGTCGTTCCGCCCGTGTTCAACTCCGTGCGGACCGGCGTCGCCAAGATCATCGGCAAGGTACCCATGGTCGTGAAGCCGGGTCTGAAGACCGGGCTCAATATCTGCATGGACATTCCCTCCCAGGTGGGCGCTGACCGCATCGTGATTGCCGTGGCCGCTTTGGCGAAATATGAGGCTCCGCTCATTCTCATTGATATGGGAACCGCCACGACCATCGAGGTTGTGGAGCCGAAAAACCGCTACATGGGCGGCGTGATCATCCCCGGCGTGCGGATCTCCATGGATGCGCTGACCAGCCGAACCGCCCAGCTGCCCGGCATCAGTCTCGACCGGCCGGGCCGGGTCGTGGCCAAAAACACGGTAGACTGTATGCGAAGCGGAATTATGTACGGCACCGCCACCATGCTTGACGGCATGATCGACCTGATGAGCGAGGAGCTGGGTCACGAATCCACCATCATCGCCACCGGAGGCCTGGCGCCCTTCGTAACGCCCTTGTGCCGACACGAGATCATTCTGGAAAAAAATCTGCTTCTTGAGGGACTGAATACCCTGTATGAAATGAACCGGCAATAATCTGAGGGGAGAGGAAGGTGAACGCCGAAGCTCCTTTCGCGGCTCTAAAAAACGGCTGTACCAGGCATCTTCGCCGGGTACAGCCGTTTTTTACGTCAAAGGCAAACAAGAAAGACACCGGGAGGCGAACCCCTCCAGACGAGCCGCGGAGCCCTGCCGCGTGATCTATGCCGCGGCCGCCGTCACGGAAGCAGGGAGAAGGTAAAGTCCAGGGCTCTCTGCAGCTTCGCAAGATTATCCGGCGACATTTCCATCTTCAGGAGCTTTGACAGAAGCTTTTGCGGGATCTCGATGCTGCCCACCTTGAAGCCCGCGGGCGGGTCCGCCCCCGCGGCCGGCTTCGACGCGGCGTCGGCAGCCGCCTTTTTAACAGATTCCGACAAATTCCAGGTCATGACAAGCGGCAGCAGCGCCGCCAGGGAAAGCACGGCAAATGGCAGCGCCGCGAACGCGGTCAGCAGCATCCATGGAGCCCTCATCGCTTCCGCCATCCAGACCGCCGGATCCTCCGGGAGCCTGCCTGCATATGTCCCCGCCGCCTGTAAAAACGGGGGATCCTCCCTGCCGCCCATAAGAAAAATGTCGGCTGCATTTGTATCGTTCGTAGCCATACTTCCCTCCGCTCTGCTGCTGTATCCTTTTATGTTTCAAAATAATAGTTGATCATCTTTTTCCCGAACAGGCTCCCGAAGATGGCATTGCCGAGCTCCACGATCGCCTTGGGCGGCTGCGGGCTGCGCCGTCCGGCCCAGGGCATCCTTCCCGCGATCCACTTCAGCGCGAAAACAGCCTGATCCAGCGGGTCAAAAGGATTCAGCGGCATCATTTCTTCGACGCCGGCATTCAGGGCTTCGTAAAGACCGAGCGCGGAGCGTCCCTGCAGCACTCTCGGCAGCGCACCGCCGGTAAGACCGGAAAGCTTCTCATTTTTCTCTGTCCCGATCCCCGTCGTCCTGCCGCCCTCGAGCACCGGGACAATATCGTAAGCGGACCCGTTGATGCGCTCACGTGTAATCCTGTAAAGATCGATCTTCCCGCGGTCATCCAGCGGGATCGTCTCCACCAGCCGAAACTGTGTCGGCAGCGCCGTTTTTTCCAGAAGCCCTCCCGCAAAATAGACCTCCTCCAGCGCCGTCTTCACATCCGCGGCCGCCGCCTCGTCCTCCTTTACGGGCACGACATAGAGCACGGGCACGGTATCATGGATACGCTTGTCTAAAACGGGAACGACCGCGCATTGACGGATCCCCGGCTGCTTCATCAATTCGGCTTCCACCAGCCCGGCATCGAAGCGGATCCCTTCGTTGTTGGCAAAGTATCGGTCGGAGCGTCCGGCATACGAAAGGCTCCCGTCCTCGTTCACGCGCACCCGATCGTTCGTGCAGACAAAGTTCCTGCCCTCGATCTGTGTATAGTCGAACAGCTTCTCCCCATCGAGCACATTGAGAGCCATGGAATCCGACGTGATGTACAGAACCCCCGTCCGACAGCCGTCATCCGCGGTATAGAAGCGGCCGTCCGTATCATCCTCGATCAGATAGTTTTCCTTCGGGCTGGGGAAGCCAAGAATATCCCCGTCGTATCCTTCCGGAACGATGAGCTGTGCCCCGCCGGTCTCGGCCATACCATAGCCGCGGGCCAGGAACCCCTGAAAGCCATGCTTTTTCGCGAACGACTGGTAGCGGGCAAGCTGTTCCCTGGTCAGGTACGAGCCGCCGCAGGCGAGAATCCCGAGAGGCTCGAACGCGTCGTCCGCGATATCCTTCCGCCGCATCCAGCTGTCGATCATGAAGCCGGATGAAAACAGGACATCCACCCGGTAATAGCGGACGACCCGGACGAATTTCGGATGCATGAATCCGAAAAATGTCAGCACCACGCTCTCCCCTTCCGCCAGATGCGGGTTCACGATGCCGCCCAGGCAAAGGAACGAGCTGAAGTCAAAGCAGGGCGCGATGCGAAGCTGCCGGCCCGCGTGCGCGCGTCCAAGAATCTCGCGAAAACCGTCCTTCAGATTCGTCGCCGTGAGATTGACGGCCCGCTCCGTGTACGGGAGGGCCTTCCGCGCACCGTTCGCGGAGCCATAGGTGTGCGTGATCAAGGCAATATGCCCCGGGTCATCCTCCGCAAGCGTAAGCGGCGCGGCCGCGTATTTCCGAAGAAGGTCGTCCATGAACACCGTCTGCGGGATCTGCCGCAGCGCCCGGCTGTTGCATTCGACATAAACAAGCTCCGCCGGCCCGGCGCAGGGTCCTCCCAGTCGCGAATGCAGAAGAAGGACATTCCGAAGGCCCAGCGTTTCCCTGGCTTTCTCGATCTCCCCCCACGTCGCGGGCGTTACGAGGCTGTCGGAAAGCACAAGATCCGTGATCTTCTCGTGGCGCGCCATGGAGATCCAGTCTCCGCCCGGCAGAAAATCCGGATAGGAGAACATGGATACCTCCGCCCCGGTCATGTTGAGCCCGTAGAAGGCGAACAGCGGTTCCGCGGAAATCGTGCCGGCGATGGCTGTCCGCGAGCCGTTTTTCCCGGTCATGCCGAGCGCCGAAAAAACGCGGGCATAGCTTTCCCATGCCGAAAACATCTGTTCATAGCTGTAGGTCCTTGTACAGTCGATCAGGGCCGTATGCTTTAAATGCTCGGGCTGTGAGAGGATCAGCTCCCGGACATACCGCCATACATTCTGCTCGTTGACGGAGCCGTCATCCATGCGGGTTTTGAGCCGCAGCAGGGCTTCCTTGTTTTTCGGCTCGCTGTCCCGGCGCGCCCGGAGGATATCGGCCTGCTCCTCGAAAAATGCCAGCATTTTGTTGATGCAGTCCAGGGTCATCGGGTGATAGGTCTGCATCGTCACATACGCGTGATCCAGGCCCCTGTCCGGATAGTAAATGAGCCGGCTGGTCCTGCCCGCTTTTTTAAGCGCCGCGTCATACATCAGGCTGTAATTGTTCAGAAAATCCCCCTGGCTGGTCGATAAAAAGACCGGCGGCAGGTTGTCCACGATCTCCGGATGCTCAGGGTTCATGTACTGCAGAAAATTCTCGTCCGTGCGCATGATCCCGTAGATCTGGTCCGAGAGAAGCCAGCCGCAGGGATCGAAGCGGTCCGTATAGAACATCCCGCAATTCAGTCCGAGCGCCTTAAACACCATGCGGGAGGGTTCGTAGCCGATAGCGTCCTGCAGCCTTTCCGACTGCTTCATGGCGGCGACGTAGATCGCGAGATACGCTCCCGCGCTCTCCGCCGCCAGGAAGAAGCGCGTGTAATCCAGGTCGTAATCGTGCAGGAGACGGCCCACCGTGTCGAGGCCGGCGCAGATATCGTCCAGCTCCTCGCATACGTTGGCCTGGGGAATCAGGCGGTATTCGAGGGAGAAGACCAGATATCCCTTGTGCGCCAGAAGACGCGCGAACGGCCGCGAGATGCTCCGGTCTCCGAGCGCCAGCCCGCCGCCGTGAATCGTTACGATCACAGGGAGCCTGGTACCCTCCGGAACGACGGGCTTAAAAATATCCATCGCCAGAGGGATCTCCGCCCGATTGACATACGGGACATTCAGGGTCTCTTCCACATCGTCGTAGCGGATATGCTCGCCCCTGTACTTTGAGTTGGCCAGTCCTTCGAGATGCCTCGTCTGGAAGCGCGAGATCGCCGCCCGCGTCACTTCCCGCTTAATAATATTTTCGATGCCCGATCTTGATGTATACAATTTCTCCCCCTCCCGGTGAAGACACCGTACCGTTCCTGTTCACACCGAAGGCAGCAATATTTCCCTATAACTCAGGTCATGGATTCTTCTTTTTCTTTTTCGCGTTTTCCTGTGTAGTTTTCTGTGCGTTTTTCTCCTTCATGCGGGAGTTCTTCTGCTGTACCACGTAAGGATCCGTGTCGGAGGGCGTGATCATGAGATTTTCCGTGACCTTGTTGGACTTGGACAGTTTCACGCTGAAATAACCGATGACGCAGAAAA
>CACZBB010000155.1 GCA_902779245.1 uncultured Lachnospiraceae bacterium
ATTTAATTCTGTATGATACATGTCCCTGTCATTTGCGAACCAAAGATGTTTGTCGTTCTTGTCTTCGCAAGTGAGGCTGTTGTACCAGTTGCAAAAAGCCCATTCAGTCTCGTCGGTCTTGCAGTTCTCCTTGAAGGGGGTGCTGTGTCCGAGCTGAGCTCGGACATCAGGACTATTGCTGTGCGTCGCATATGCTCCAACCATGTGTCTGGTTATGAGCATACAACCGATTTCGGCGGTAAAGCTGTAGCGCGGCTCTTTGCCGGGGGAAGGGGGAGAGCCTATATCGGCTATTCGGAGGCCATGGATGTTATGGGGGAGAAAGCTTCCGACATGGATTTCCGGCTGTTTTCGATGACAAATGGCGAGAACATTCCGGTGTTTTACGTGGATGCCGCCGCGGTCAACGCGAAGATCGCGGAGGAAAAGAGAGGGCTCGCGCTGGAGTTTCTCAACATGATCACCGGCCGGGAGCTGCTGGCCAGGGTCCTGGCCAATGACGGCAATCCGCGGTATTTGCTGTCCGCAAGGTACAGCGTGTATGATGAGCTGGGGGCCGGCGACCCGATCTACGCAAAACTGAAGACGGTAGCAGCCGTTCCGCGGGCCTTCGTCTTCCGGATCAAGCCGGACGGGGACGCTTATCTGGATGCGGCCGCCGAAAAGGTCGAAACGGAGAACCTCTATGATTAGTTTCATGCATTTGCCGATGGAATCAAAGCGCGACGGGGATGAAGAAAATGAGTCTGCCTAAGATCCGGGACGCCGAAGCGGCGGACGCAGAGCGCCTCCTGGAAATCTATGATTATTACGTCAAAAATACCGCCATTACCTTTGAATACGATACGCCCTCCCTGGCTGAGTTCATGGCCCGGATGGAGAAAACGATGAAGCGCTATCCGTATCTGGTCGTTGAAAAGGACGGCCGGATCATGGGCTATGCGTATGCCGGAATCTTTAAGGACAGGGCGGCGTACGACTGGTCCTGCGAGACGACGATCTATCTTGATCCGGAGGAAAGAAAAAACGGTCTGGGCCGTCTTTTGTATGAGGCTTTAGAGGAAAGGCTGAAGGCGATGGGGATCCGCAACCTGTATGCCTGCATCGGCTATCCGGAAGAAGAGGATGAATATCTGACGAAAAACAGCGCGGAATTCCACGAGCACCTCGGATATACGAAGCTTGGAGAATTTCACAGATGCGGCTGTAAATTCGGCCGGTGGTATCATATGATCTGGATGGAAAAGCTCCTCGAAACGGTTGGATTGCCCCCACGAACCTTATGATTGGAAGGAGACGAAAAAAATGGTTATCGAGAAAAATTATCGTGATAATGCGGCACTCAGAGAATCCTTTAACAAGCTCGCGGAGAAGGTTTTCGGCCTTAGCTTTGAAAACTGGTACCAAAACGGGTTCTGGAAGGATAATTATATCCCTTATTCCGCGGTGATCGATGGAGAGGTTGTGGCCAATGTCTCGGTCAACGCCTGCAGCATGAACTATAAGGGTGAGGTCGTGAAGCTTTTTCAGCTGGGAACGATCATGACCGATCCCGGGTACAGAGGCAGGGGCTATGCACGGCTTCTGATGGAGGAGGTCCTGAAGGACTTTGAAGGGAAGGCGGACGGTATCTACCTTTATGCCAATGACACGGTCCTTGATTTTTATCCGAGGTTTGGGTTCCGGAAGGCGAAGGAATACCAGTACACCAAAGAGACCGCGTTTGCCGGCGAAGACAAAACGGTGAGGATTCCGATGAAGGATAAAAAGGATTTTGACAGGATGGCCGCGATCCTTTCGGAAAGAAGACAGAACGCGCAGATGTACATGGTCGGAAACACGGGACTTTATATGTTTTATCTGTCACAGTTTATGACTGAAAATGTATTCTACATTGCCGGCTGTGACAGCTATGTGGTTGCCGAGAAGGAGGACGATACACTGATCCTTCACGCGATTATCGGAGATGGTCCGGTCGATGAAGTTATCGAAGCCTTTGGCGCTTCGATCCGGAAGACGGTTCTCTGCTTTACGCCGAAGGATCCCCGCGGTTTTGAAAAAAATGAGCTTCACGAAGAGGATACGACCTTCTTTGTGAAGGGACGGTTCTTTGATGAGCATTCGAAGGATGAATTCATGATGCCGTCGATCACGCACGCGTGATTCATCGGCAGGGGGGCGGGCGCGTTATCCCATGGCGGCTTTTTCGCGTGCCAGGAGGCTTTCGACGAGCGCGCGCTTTTCATAGAGAACGCAGCCGCCCTCGTGGTCGTCCAGCAGGAGGTTTCCGTCGCGGATTGCGGTGAAGAGGGGCGATCGCAGCGCTTCCCGAAGAGACGTGCTGCGAACATTGCTGTCGGAGTAGGGGGAGAAGGGGCAGGGCTCCGCGCCGCCGTGCGAATTAATATGGAAGAAACCCCGGCCGGCCGCCATGCACCCGTCGGAGAGCTTCTCATCGCCCGGGAAGGATACATAGACCATTTCGGGATTTTCCCTGCGGAGGCGGGCGAGCTCGCCCTGCAGATACTCGCGCTCCGCGTCGCCCGGCGCGAGCTCCCTGCCATCCTCCGTGACCGGGACAAATTCCACGTAGACGACGGCCTTGCAGCCGCGGTCGGAGAGAGTCGAGAGGAAGCCTTCCGAGGTCACCTCGCGGATGTTCTGGGTCGTGACGGTGACGGAAGCGCCGAAGGGCAGCCCGCGCCGCTTAAGCTCGTCCATGTTTTGGATGAGCCGGTCGTAGATGCCGGTGCCCCGGCGCGCGTCGGTGACCGCCTCCCCGCCCTCAATACTCATGATCGGCACGAGATTCCGGCATTTGTCAAAGAGCCTGAAGTACCGCTCGTCCATGAAGGTTCCGTTCGTGAAGATCGGAAACAGGATGTGGGGCCGTTTTCCGGCGGCTTCGAGGACGTCCCGGCGCAGCATCGGCTCGCCTCCCGCGAGCAGGATGAAGCTGATGCCCAGCTCGTCCGCCTCGCGGAAAATGTTCGCCCATTCTTCGCCGGTGAGCTGGTTTACGGGCTCCGCGTCCACGGTCGCGTTGTTGCAGCGCGAGTAGCAGCCCGCGCAGTGGAGGTTGCAGTTGCTGGTGATGCTGGCGATGAGGAAGGACGGGATGTGCTCGCCTTGTCTTTCGGCGGCCGTTCTCCGCTTCGAAGCGGCGGCGGTGGCCGCGGCAAATTTCAGCATGAACGCGCTTTCACGGGGATTTTTGATGGTGGCCCGGAGCACGTCCTTCATAAACAGCTCGACGCCCTCCGACAAATACGTCTGCAGATCAAAATTTTCACTCATGGCTGGTGCCTCCTTCTTCTTCGAGCATCTTATACAGGATCCGGTAAAGTGCGGCGGCATCCTCCGGCGCAAGATGATACTCCTGCGCGATGGTCTCCGGGACGCAGAGCGCTTTGTCCTGCAGAGCTTCGCCGGCCTCCGTCAGCGAGATGATCAGATTCCGCTCATCCCGGCTGTCGCGTGTCTTGTCGATATACCCCTTCGCCGCAAGCTTTTTCAGGAGAGGCGTTAAGGTATTGGATTTCAGGAAAAGCGTCTCGCAGAGAAGCTTTTCGTTGACCTGCTTCTTTTCCCACAGGACCATCATGACGATGTACTGTGTGTACGTCAGGTCCAGCTGGTCGAGCAAGGGCTTGTACCTTCGCGTGATCAGATTGGAAACCGCGTACAGCGGAAAGCAAAGCTGGTTTTTTAACCTTAAATCTTAACTTCCGGAATATTTAACCCTCATATCCCGGTTTCCCGATAAAAACGGTTAGGAAAGGCGTGAAAAGCTCAGAAAAAGGCCTGGAAAACAAGAAATAAAAGCGGTTTTGCTTGTAAAATCAGTGCAATTGAGGTACAATATAAGAGGCGTAATTAACCCTCGCTTTATGGGAGATTCCGATGTACCTTAACTGCAAAATCAAGATTCCGGATGCCGGAGGAAAGATCACATCAAAGACGATTAGCGGGACACCGTACGTGTACTATGAGTATGCGCGCGTCTATAATAAAGAGAAGAAGTATACTGAGCCGAAGAGAACCTGTATCGGGAAAAGGGATATTGAACAACCCGATTTTCTTTACCCTAATGAAAAGTTCCTGAAGTATTTTTCGAGGGAATTGCTGCCCTCGGAGAAGGATAGCCAGTTTAGGAGCGGCTGTCTGCGTATAGGTGCGTTCATTGTTATCCGGAAGATCATTTCCGATTACCGGCTCGACGAAATGATCGCACGGATCATCGGCAGGGATGCCGGCCTGTTCCTGGATCTTGCCGCATACTCGATCATTACAGAGGATAACGCCGGGCAGTATTACCCGGACTATGCTTACAACCATGTCCTGTTTACAAATGACATGCGGATCTACAGTGATTCGAAGGTTTCGGATTTTCTGCAGGAGGTGACAATCGACCAGCGGATCCGGTTCTTAAATGAGTGGAACGCAAAACGGGACCACCGGGAGAAGATCTATATTTCCTATGACTCCACGAACAAGGCCAGCCAGGCAGGGGATATCGACCTTGTGGAACTTGGGCATGCCAAGGAAGGGATTGAAACGGATATTTTCAATTATTCGATCGCTTTTGACACGAAGAACCGGGAGCCGCTTTTTTATGAGAACTATCCCGGAAGCGTCGTGGATGTCTCGCAGCTGCAGCACACCCTGAAAAAAGCGAAAAGCTATGGCTATGAGCATGTCGGATTCATCTTGGATCGGGGATACTTCTGCAAGGAAAATATTCAGTTCATGGATGATAACGGATATGAATTTGTGCTCATGGTAAAGGGCATGAAAAAGCTTGTAAGTGAGCTTGTCCTTGAAGTCCAGGGGACATTTGAAAATGACAGGAAGAACAGCATAAGGGCTTATAAAGTTAGCGGGACGACGGTGAAGCGTAAACTTTTTGCGTCAGATAAAAAAGAACGCTATTTCCACGTTTTTTACGATGACGGGAAAAAAGCATCGGAACGTGAAAAGGTTGAGAACAGGATCGACCGGATGGGCAGGAAACTTAAGGAGTGCATGGGTGAGCCCATCCGCCCGGGAGGTGACTATAAGAAATATTTTGACCTGGTCTTCTGGCATGAAGGCCTTGAGGACGAGAAGTTCATGACTGGTGCCGAGAAGACGGACGTTATCAACCGGGACAT